>NZ_JCBCUW010000039.1:0-56778 GCF_059862525.1 Pseudomonas sp. MF08875 | reverse complement strand
GAGCACGAGGTCAGCAGCCTCGCGTTTGAATTCAGCGGAAAAGGAACGGCGTTGTTTGGTCATCTGGCACCTCGATCTGGCGAGCATTCTCGCCTAAATGGGTGTCCGGTTTCATTAGACCACTACATTGGCGACTATCGCGAGGAGTGAATAAGCGCGCGCCGAGAGATGAGCAAGATGATAACTCGCGGCCGCCATAACGAAATGAAAGTCTCGATCACTCTCCCTACGATCACCTTTTGCCATCACTGCTTCAAGTGCAGTTGCTGCTTGTACGAACGCCAAGCGAGCTTGGATTGGATCGCCATCCATCTCGAGTAGGCGCAGACCCAGACCGAGCAAGCCATACGCGTAACTGTGCAGTTCGAAGCTAAGCTGCGTGCCAAACGCGGGAGCGCCCGCAGGAAGAGTGCCGTCCCGCCAAATGATTGCCCTTGCCTGCCCCTGCGCGATCAATCTGCCTCGAAAGCCGGGTGCTGACGCGGCCTCGATCGCGGCGATGATCGCATCGCGACTAGTTGCCATCGGCGATCACACGGTCATAAACGGCGCCTACGAAGGCCGCATGTTCGTCCACCTGGAGCCCTACGGCCCATTGGTTTATGGTGCCAGGATAGGCCTGGAGTGATTGGCTAAGCATCGCCCCAGGCGCGTTGCCGGAGAAGGTGAAAAGCAGATGCTGCACGTTCTCGAGAGGGATGCCGTGGCGCACCAATGCGTCATCAATGGCATCCACTAGAGGGATATTGTCGAGGTCAAGTAACCGCGCTGAAATGAAAGATAGTGCATGTGCAGATGGCCTTCCCTCATCTTTGTCTAGGCCCGCGCGCGCTTCGTTGATTGTTTGGGCTCGCAGGTCAATTCGGCTCTTAGCTTCCGTTTTTAGGAACTTTAGGCGCAGGGTGGCTGGCTCGAGAAGTATGCCGATCACATCGTCTCCACGCATTGCCATATTACGGTGATCTTTCCAGCGCAGGCGTTTGATCGGGGCCCGATACCCACTATGAGCATTGATCCATTCGGTGGCGTAGATTTCACCCAGGTCACCCGAACGAATCTGAGGCGTTTGCGGCAACAGTCCGTCAATCAAATGTGCGGCGCCTGTTTTACCCAATCGCGCTAGAGCATGAGCGATGCGATCCTCAGCCGCGTAGTGGGAGGGAATTGCTGCTGCGGAGAGCTCGATAGCGTTTTGGGCATCTGCGGCTCGCCCCCTCATGACTCGCACATAATGATTACCAACAGGGGTATCGGCCCAATCGCACCAATCGTTGAATTGAACCATGTGTTTGTCCTAATCCTGTCAAAAGCAAAGGCCGTAAGCTTGGACAAAGTATGAGGCTTTAGGCTTCTCGCCGTACCTTATGGTCCAAGACCAGCGTAAACGCAATTTCTACTGAACTGTTACTGGCGGCGCAAAAAATGTCGTCCGAGCGGTGTTACGGGTGATCCCCCAGAAGTACCTTGATTCGCGATGAAAGCGGATCGCTCTAAGATAGTTAATCTGTCCGGGCCAAGCGGTGCTAATTGCACTCTTCTCAGGTATAAACGAATGCGGTGCCATCCTTGCCCGAAAAAGATAGGACGGGATAGAAGGCTGTCAAGGACGCTTATGCCTAGCATTTACGAATGCTGGCGAGGAGGTTGTTTTGGTTTCAGGGACTGGATTGCACCGCGGATCGGAGTGGCGCCGCTGGGAGCCGCACATTCACGCTCCTGGCACCGCTATGAACAATCAATTTTCCGGCCCGACAGCTTGGGAGGACTATCTTGCTGCTCTGGAGCGTGCGTCACCGGCGATCGAGGCGATTGCTGTAACTGACTATTATGTTACGGACACTTATCAAGAGGTCCTACGCCACAAGACAGCTGGACGCCTTCCGGACACCCAGCTCATCTTCCCGAACGTTGAGCTAAGACTGGACGTAGCTACCGCAAAAGGTGGGTTCGTCAACCTTCACCTTTTTGTGAGCCCTGAAGATCCTGATCATATCGAGGAGCTCCAACGGCTTTTGTCGCGCCTGCAATTTAACGTGATGCGCGACCGCTTCGATTGCACGCGAGCTGACCTCATCCGACTTGGCAAAAAAGCAGACCCAAATATTACAGACGACCAAGCAGCATTGGCTTACGGAGCGAACCAGTTCAAGGTCAACTTCCAAAAACTGCGCGAGGTGTTCGGAGAGAGCGAGTGGGCAAAGAAGAATATTCTCATTGCCGTTGCGGGTGGAGCAAACGATGGAACCTCCGGAGTGCGTGAGGCTGCGGATCAGACTATCCGACGTGAGATAGAAGGCTTTGCCCATGTTATTTTCGCTAGCAGTGCCGCCCAGCGCGAATTTTGGCTTGGTCAACGTCAGCTAAGCCGCTCAGAAATTCGTGCGCTATACGGAGGCCTCAAACCCTGTCTACATGGCAGCGACGCTCACAAGCTGGAAGAAGTTGCCAATCCGTTTGGAGATCGTTTCTCTTGGGTTAAGGGTGGTCTTGAGTTCGATGCTCTGCGCCAGGCATGCATCGACCCAGAGGGGCGAGCCCATGTTGGAGCTGAGCCTCCAGCCTCAGCGACGCCTTCACAGGTTATTTCTCAAATCGAAATCCTCAATGCGCCATGGCTAACGACACCCGTCATTCCACTGAATCCTGGCCTCGTCGCAATTATCGGTGCGCGTGGCTCGGGCAAGACTGCCTTGGCCGACATGATCGCAGCAGGGTGCGACTCTATTTCGAATGAGGTTTGGGCTGCGGATGAGTGGGCGAACCCTTCGTTTCTCGTTCGGGCGCAGCCCCTGATCGGCGATAGCAAAGTTAGGTTAAGTTGGGCGACGGGGGAACCGAGTGTTCGATCACTTAACGGCTCAGACGCTAACGGCCCTTATGCTTATGAACGAGTACGCTACCTGTCACAGCAATTTGTGGAAGAGCTCTGCTCGTCTAGTGGGCTTACTGACGGGTTGCTACGTGAGATCGAGCGCGTGATCTTTGAGGCTCATCCCGACGAGGGGCGTGACGGCGCATTAGATTTTGAGGAATTGCTTGAACAGCGTGCGACGCGGCATCGTCTTGCCCGTGAACGTGAAGCAGAGGCGGTTGCCCAAATTTCTGACCGAATTAGCATCGAGTTAGAAAAGGAGAAGGTAGCAGCGACCTACGAGTCCAATGCAGCTCAGAAAAAGAAGCTTGTCGACGCTTACACTGCTGACCGCGCTAATCTAGTGTCCCCCGGTAGCGAGAAACGTGCTGCGCGCCACACTGAGCTGGCGAGCATGGTGAATACCCTACGTACGAAGCTACGGCGTTTCACAGGGCAGCGGCAAACCTTTCTCGCTCTCCAAGACGAGGTAAAAGATCAACGCCGCAACCAAGCACCAGAGACGCTAAGACAGGCGCAGGCTCGTCATTCCAACAGCGGCTTGTCGGATGAGCAGTGGTCGGAATTCTTGTTGGACTACAAGGGGCCTGTTGACAGAAATCTTGCCGACTTTATCAAGTGGGTTGACGATAAGATCGCAGCTGTAAAGGGAACGGCTCCGGGTCTCGGCGAACCCAGCACGCCCTATTTTCCCGATGATACCGATCTGAGCACTCTCTCGCAGGCAATGCTTGATGCAGAAATGACACGATTGGAGAAGCTTGTGAGCGCCGATAAGGAGACTCAGCGCCGCTACACCGCTCTGTCCGGTAGCATCGCGACCGAAACCGCAGCGCTCCAAATCCTGACAGATAAGCTAAAGGATGCTCAAGGGGCGAAGGCGCGGGCCAAAGATCTGCAATTCGACCGCGAGGAGGCCTATGGCAGAGCATTTGACGCGCTTATCGCTGAGCAGTCGGTATTGGAGGCCCTATACGCTCCGTTAATGGTACGACTGTCTAAGGCATCGGGAACGTTGAAAAAACTATCTTTCTCTGTAGTGCGCATTGCTAATGTGGAACAATGGACTTCAGTTGCTGAAGACGGATTAATCGACCTCCGGAAGAGCGGTGCATTTCGGGGTAAGGGTACGCTTCTGCAAAAGTCGAACGAGGTCCTAAAAAGTGCTTGGGAAACGGGTGACTCAATAGCAGTTTGTGCCGCAATGAAGGAGTTCCGGCGCCTGTATCAGAAGGAACTGCTTGATCACGCACCTGTACCGCAAAACGACCAAGCAGAATTTCGCGCTTGGTCGAAGCGATTCGCGCAATGGCTGTTCAGTACTGACCATATCTCGATCAGGTATGGTATTGAGTACGACGGGGTTGATATCCGAAAGCTGTCTCCGGGCACGCGAGGGATCGTCCTGCTGTTGCTCTATCTGGCACTGGATGATAGCGACAACCGTCCTCTAGTGATCGATCAGCCTGAGGAAAACTTGGACCCGAAGTCGGTTTTTGATGAACTGGTCCACCTTTTTATTGAGGCAAAAGCACATCGTCAGGTGATCATGGTGACGCACAATGCCAACCTCGTCATCAACACAGACGCCGATCAGATCATCATTGCTGAGTCTGGGCCGCACCCACATGGCGCGCTGCCTCCAATCACCTACCGGTCTGGTGGTCTGGAGAATGCGGACATCCGTAAAGCCGTTTGCGATATTCTCGAGGGCGGCGAAGGAGCGTTTCAAGAGCGGGCGAGGCGTCTACGAGTGCATCTGGATAGGTAATTATTTCCGTCCAGCTAAGTCACCTTCCGAACTCCGGCATTTAGGGTGATGGTGTCCGCGTATTTATGCGGACACCATCACCCTTTTCCACCCAGTTAGCTCATTTCAAACGGATTGTTCATGACGGGTTCCATGATCAAGCTATTGCCCAGGTGTGTAGCGGGGGCTGTGCTCTTAAGTCAAGCCTCCGGGATTGTCATTGCTCATACTTCGACAAGTGCGAGAAATGGATTGTCTGGCGGAATCGGTTCTAGAAGTGACAACGGCTCGGCAATCAGATATCCCTTCAAGGTGCTTCTCTTCCTAGGGCCCTGCACTTGGCATGCCCAGATGTTCAGGCCATTGTGTCTCTTTCTGTGGACCTTGAGTTTCTCAAACTGCTTTTGCACCCAGCGCCATTCCTTACCTACGGAATCGGCCCCTAATGAGATGGCCGGAAACTCCTGAACGTAGCGCTGAAAAAGGCCAGGCGTGACCAGGAACACAGTACCGCCCACCGTATGGATTTTAGCCTTGCTGTCATTGATGATCAGCTTGTGGCTCAGGATGCCTTCCCTTACCCAATTTAGGAATGCCTGGCCTGGGTTATCCGATAGAGTCGTTGAAGTTTCGACAGCGCTTTCTGGGGGGACATCACGGGCCTCAGGCTCCTCCAACTCGAACATGTTCAGCAGCGTGCCTAGGTAGTCGGTATCCTCTAGCGCCATGGGATCCGGCTGCGGTTGGCTTTGGCCTGACCTTGTAATAACTGCCTCAGGCGCTGACGTTGGTACCGGGGCGTCAGTTAAGTGTTCATGAGCCGCAATGCTCACGGTTCCGCTAAATGCCTCAGGCCGGTCTTCGTTCCCCCAAATCAACGCTGGTTGAAGACGCAGAAAGGTAAAGCTTTGCTGCCAGTTTCCCTGAATCACTAACGCAGTCCAGATGGCTTTGCCTTCCGGCGTAGACTCAACCAATCCATGCGATTGCAGCTCGTCGAACACGGCGATGTTGGACGACGGGATGCCCTCAATTGACTGCGACAGCAGATAGGCTCGCAGTTTGTCCGTGACCGTCTTGCTGACCAGCCACAATGCGTCTTGAGTCAACCAACCCGCGGCACCTGGCTGGTTGATTTTCAGTTCGTGCTGAACCAGATGACGCAGTCCGCTGATCAAGTGATGTTGCAGCGAATGAATGGGTGCTTGTAGCGCCTTGCTCGGGTTGCCACCGATATTCTGCGCGGTGGAAATACGGTCGGCCTGCTTCACCAACTCACCGAGCACGCCGGCACGTTCGTACTGGCCCGCCAGGACATACAGCAGACTGGCCCACAGTGGCGGAAATCCACTGAGCCAATCGAGGATCGGGCGGTCGAGAATCTGGGTGTAGAGCAAGCCTGCGGCGGCACCGTGCAGGTGGTAGTCACGACCTTTGAGGTAACGAAAACGGTAGGGCTGATCCAGGGGACCCTGCCAAGGATGCCAAACCCGGCCATCCTGGCGTTCGACCTGCAGGTCCACGGCGATCTTGCCGATGTCATGCAGCAGGGCGCCATAGGCGATGCCGGCCGACCAAGCATCGGTCTGGGCGGCTTGGTCTTCGGGCGCGGCGCCGGTGGGAAGCAGATACGACTGACGCAGTTTCAAACTGCAAGCGACCAGCTCCAGGCCATGGTCGAGCATGCCGCCGAGATACGCATGGTGGTGTGTTTCGCTGGCCGGGAGTTGCTGGACCTGTTCGGCGTAACGATGTATCGGATTTAAATAGAGCTGGCTGAACTGCGCGTGGGAGAGGGCGGTGTACTGCCAAATCCGATCAAGCAACTGACATCGGTGGTCCGCTGCTAACAAGCGGTGGGCCGACTCAACGGGTAGGTAGCCTTCGGCGACGTTGACGGTCGGTGGCGGAGGTGGCTTCTGCTTTTTGTGGCGAAACAGACTGAGCATCGTGACCCCCGGGAGGTGGCTGGGTCAGTGGCCTTTTAGCCTTTTCGGATAGAGCTCTTACCCTTGAGTCCCCATTCCCTTCCAACCCTTACCCGTCCTTTTTGGCTCGTGTCCCTTTGCGCGGCAATCGGGATATCGATACCGCTACACATCGTTTTGTTGGGGCTGGTACGAAAAAGAAAAGAGTCGGTAAACTACGGTGCCTATTTTTTGGGTCTTGCCATGAACCTTACTGACGCCACGCTCGTGCTGCTGCTCGCGGCACGTATCCATGGGACCGACGAAGCCGTCAGGGCTTCAGCGAAGAGCGTGGTCAAGAAGTTGCCGCGCAGTAAACGCGATCTGATCTACAAGGTTATCGACAGCCGGAGTCCGCTCGATCTGGTGGATTTTCTGGCGCAGAACCTGGATGCGGAATGACAGGTTGCGGGTGTGCGCCCATCCCTGACCCGTTGTATCAGAGCCTCGCGGCATGGGGTTTCTGGGTGTCAGAAAAAAGGGCCCAACTTGCGTTGGGCCCTGTGATGCGATTGCAGCGGTGAGATAACTATCAAACTCCATCGTACATGCATCGTGAGTCATCCATTATCATTTGCTTCCGTTGCTGCTCCAGGTTGAGTACAAACTCCGAGGCGCTTCGGGCCTGACCACTGGCGCGAAAGATCGCGCGTTTGTCAGCCTTGAGCAGGCCGAGCCAGGAGTCGATGTAGCCCTCGTGCCGCAGCTCCCCCTGTATACCGGCGTAGGCACATAAAAAAGCAGCGCCCATCTCTGCGATCAACTCCTCAAACGCGTAGCCTGGCGAGCCGAACGGACAGGCTGACGTCACGCCTTCGCGCTGCAAGCGAGTGTGATGCCCGGTCCAGTGCGTCAGCTCGTGCAGTGCGGTGGCGTAGTACCCGCTTTCATCGTGAAATTGTGCCTTTGTCGGCAGTTGGATGAGATCCCTGATCGGGTGGTAAAAGGCTTCGTCGGCAGGCCGATGAACGATGCGTGCACCTGAACTTAACAGCAGATTTTCCGCGGCGCTGTTGGGCTGGAATGGACCACTCGGTTCCGTCTCGAGCAGGGTGTCATTGAGCATTTCGAGCCCTTCCGTTTGCTCGATGTTGAACAGAAAATGCGTCCTGAGAATACCGAAGTGAGCGACCTTGGGCTGACCATGTTCATCAAGTACGGGTTGGCCTGACTCGGTCTGTTCCTCGCGCTCCATCGGCTTGTAGAGCACCGCCAGGGCGCTGTGCTCACCCTTACGGACGTGCCCACCCGCTTTTTTGGCTTGATTGAAGGTCAGCCAACGATCTTGAGTGAACCCCTGCAAACTGGCCTCGGCCCAGAGCAGCGGTAAATTGATGCCCGAATACGGACGTCGCGTGATGGCGTTGACGGGGTAGAGTTCATGACTGATGCAAGCGGAACCACTTAAGGACCAGGGTTTGATCCAGGGTGCAACACCTTGGTCTAACGCAGTAACGATCTTGTCTGTCACGTCTTGGTAGATATCGCGCATGGCAATTTCCTCGAGAGAAAAACGGAGGAACGCCTTGCCCGTCGGGGGAGGGTTCCCCGGTTGGGTGATGGGTTGGATTGATGCAGGTCTTGCATGCCGTCCGAATGTGGAGGTGGGCGCCGCCCATTGCGCTTAGCGCTGTTCTCCTGCAAGCGCGATCAGCAAGGCGCCAGGTTGACCCGGTTCTTGGAGTAAGCTCAGACTCAATTGCAGCAACGGGTCGTGGTCTAAGTGATCGGCTGGTTCAATATGCATTACCTCGAACAGCACGTAAGACTTATGTGGATAGGCCAGGTGGGCTTCGAAGGCTGCGCGCAACACGTGGCTCAACCGATCGACCTGCAGCTTCTCAGCATGATCGGATTGCTCGAGCAGTACAGCACGTTGCCACGCGCCAGGTGTGAACACGATGGGTAACCGAAGGGTGTTCAGTATTTCCGGTGTAAGTGAGTCGGGCATGGTATGTCTCCGTTGAAAACTCGAAGAAACCTGTCCCGCGCGGGGAAAGATTTCCCTGCATTGGGTTGAAGAAAAACAAGAAGCTTGCCTGGCGAGCGAAGCTCGGAAGGCACTTAGATGAGGAGTAGGCGTTCATCACCGCGGCAACGGTCACCGTGCGAGCCACCGAACGCTAATCGCACTTGGGAAGAACCATCATCGAAGTGACGTAGCCTTGAAGGTTCTGGCTACCTGGGAAAGTGCTGTCGATAACAGCGATCCGTACCTTGTATTTAATCGTACGATTTATCTGGGTCAATGACTGTAGAGACGCTGTTTCACGGAGCTTGTCTTCTGTCTTCCAGTGAAGATTATTCGGCTGGGTAAACTGATAAACGGTCAGGCACGGACCGTTTTCAGTAGTAGGCTGTTACTCCTGTCTCAACCATAAAAACGGACAGAAGAGGGCGAGACCATGCCGACTCAGCAACCTGTTCAAAATTCACGTGCCCACCGCTGGGCGTACGTATGTGGCATGTCGGTAAAGCGTGGTTATCGCAAATTGAAAGCGTTTGAGTCCCGCCTGGCTGAGCGTGCGGTGATTGCAGGTATGCCCGCAGGTAAATTACTTGTTCACGGGAGCTTTTCGATTGCCAAACTGGCATTGATCGGAGGATTGCTCTTTGTCAGTGTTTGGCTGGTTACTTTTTTTGTGATGATGCTGGCTGTGATCACTTTGCTATGGTTCAGGGCTTTTGTTGGTTCCGATCATCAAGAGGAAAGTCCAGGGCCAGACTACCTCGGTGCTGATCTCTACATCGGTGACTTCGACGACAATGGGCATTATATAGGCGACAGCAAGTCATCTAATTGAACGCTTAGCAGCACCCAATATTTGATCCGTACCTTTGCTCGCTGAATCACTTGCGGCTTTGCTACCGTTCGCCAACATGCCTTGAATCCCGTTGCCGACTGAATATCCTGCCCAGCTCATGGCCCCTAGAAACAGCATTGGTAGCACGATGAACATCGCCCCCATCACATACTCGATCACCTGTGCCGTGACGGTACCATCCATGAAGCCGGATGTGGGCAGCGATAACAGCACTTGATTGGAAGCCGAAACCTGGTTGTACAGCGTATCGAGCATGCTGGAGTCGACCCAGCGAGCGAGTTCCCACCAGAAGCTCAGCATGTGTAAGGTGAACAGCGCGAACGTCACGGTCATGACAGTTTTCAATTGGTAGGTACTGACCAACAGAATTAACGGCAAGCTGATGATGACGCCCATGATCAGGAAAGCCTGCACCATCGGCAGGGCGGCGCGTAGTGCATTCATCGCCGGGAAGTTGCTGAAGGAACCGAGGGCCAGCCCGGTGTTGGTGGCCAGGTTATTGAGCCCCTGATTGATCGACCCGCCGCGAGCACTGGAGCCATAGTCCTGATACACCTGTCCGGGCGACATGGACATCGATTGCTGGCGCGGACTGACCAGCTCGCGCAGGGTGGCATCCGCGATCTCGTTGCTCGAACGGCCAGTCAACCAACCTTTCAGCTGAGTCAGCAGTGAAGGATCGACCTGCTGGATCAAGCGCTCGCGCAACCCGACACCGCTATCGCTCCACCACTGCTTGCAGGTGGGATAGCCCGCGCCATTCTCCAGCCGCGGCAAGGAAACATCGCGGCTTTCGTCATATGGCCAGCTGACTCGTGGTGTGCGTGAACGATCCGTATCGTAGTAGCCGGGCGTGTCGAGAAAATAGCTTGAGCCGATCCAGGAGGCGTCATGACTTTGTGCTTTGTCCAACTGCGGACGGTTGGTGAATAGCCGAGAACGGGAATAGCCATAGCAGTCGCGGGTGAAGTCGGCGACTTCCTGCAGCAGTACCTGGCTATCGATGCGCGAACTGTCGATCTCCATGCGCATCTGCCGGATATCCGGTGCGCAAGGGATGGAGGCGGTGGCCGCCGCGGTTACCCCTTTGCTCAAGGCATGCACCAGAAACCACCAGATCGGTACGTTGGCGGAGCGTTCGCCGATAGTATTGAAGGTCGTCCCCCAGGCGGTTTCCGCCGGCTTGGCCACACTCACACCGCAGCGCTGACTCGCCGCATCATCGAACGCCATTGACGTGAGGCTCAACGGAAAGACCGGCGCGCAGCCGAACAATACGACGATGTAGGCCAGCCACAACCGGTTTTCGATCCGTGGTACCGACAATAGTCCCTTGTTGCCTTCATCTGCGCCTTGCTGACGAGCCGATAGCCATTCTTGCAGGATGATTGCACCAAAGGGCACGGCGAACAGTCCGGTGTCGGACAGGACGCTCCAGAGGCCGTTGTTGATGATCCAGGCCAGCAGGGAGAGGTAAAACTCCAGGTAGCTGTTGGTACTCATGAGCATGGTGGTGACCTCACAGTCGGGTGAGCTCGACGCAGGTAAAGAGCACGAGCCCTAATGCCCCGATGCGTTTTACGCGCAGTCGATCCTGTGGTCGATGTTGGTAGCGCCGAAGCAGATCCCACCAGAGCGCAAAGAGGGCGCCGTAGAGCAGGGCACGCCACCACCGCAGATAGGGCTGTACGGATTCGAATGCCTGCTGCCAGGCCTCGAAACTACCCAGCGCAGTGCGGCCGATCCATGCGACTAGTGCAGCGCTCAGGATCATCACCGCGGCAATCCCCAGACTCGAAAGCAAAGTGAATAGCGGTGAGCGTTTCATGGCTCACTTGCGCCTGGCGTCAGCATCATTGAGTCGACCGGGCTCGGGGTCGCCTTGCTCGACGGTACGCGAAGCATCGGCACCACCGGCATGCCGATCGAGCACTAGGCTGGCGGTATTGGTGGTCAGCATCTGCCGTATCTGCAGCTCGGTTTGCAGCAGGCGAATTTCTCGCTCCAGAGTGTCGATGTTTTTCGTCAAGGCGGTTTGAGCCGGCTCGGCGGAGGCGATGTTCGGTTCGTGACTGCCCGCCAGCAGCGTGCGCAGCAGTAGCAATGCCTTGTCGAGTACGCTGGACAAGGCTGTCTCGCTGGCCAGGCGTCGCGCCAGCAGATCCTGGTCGGGATCGTCGCGCAGGGCTTCAACCACTCCACGGGTCACCGGCAGCATCGGGCTGGAGGCTTTCGCCAAGTTGTCAGGGGTAGGCGGCAGAGAACCCGACAGCAACCCTTGCAGGGCCTTGAGGCGTTCGCTATAGGCCTCCTGGATCAATGGCGTCAATCCGCTGCCAGCGGTAGTACGCAGGGTTTCGCAGCTATCGCAGGTCGCGACTTCGCTCTCCCCCAGCACCCGAACGGCCCATTCGGACTCCTCTTGGGGAGAGGCCCAGGTTTGGCAAATAGCCCCACCCAGGCAATCACTGTTGCTGATCGAGGCACTGTCATCCACCGTCCGGTTGTGCAGCAGGTTATAGCCCGCGCGCACCACGTCGGAAGTCACACGAATGGGCGTCTGCCCGTTACCTCCAGCCTTCGAACCGCCGACCCAGGACACCCCATTATTGCCGTTATGGGTCTCGGTGTTTTTCACCGCGGCCACCGCATCACCGCCGGTTTGCTCCAGATTGCCCTGCATTTCTTGGTTCTTGGCCAGCGCGCCCCAACCGGCTTGTCCCACCTTGTCCGCCATCTTTTCGGCCATGGCCTGGCAGGTCAGCTTTGAACGATCGAAGTCGATGCGGCCTTGCATCACCCCGTTACTCAGCAACTCATAGAGACCGGGGTTGGCGCGCTGGATGATCAAGGCCGGCAGCGACATCACCGCTTGGGTCGCGTTCTGCACGATGCTGCCCATGATCTGCTGGAAACCTTCGGTGACGCCGTTCAGCTGGTTTTGCAGGGTGTTGGTGAGGCTCATGTTTCCGCACATCATGTTCGCTCGCCATGACCCGCCGACTCCAAGGCCACTGGGTCGGTAGAGCGAACTCGGTGAGCCGACTGCCGAGCCGCCACCAATGGTGTACATCACTCGGTCGTCGAGTACTTCGCCTTGAGTACCCAGGCGATAATCGCCCTCGGCGGCGTGGGCATGAGTAGCCATGGCGAGTAGTCCACAGAGCAACAGACTCATCACGTCCAACAATGGTCGTGCGAGAAGCCGACTCATGAAGCACCTCCTTCGAAGTCGATGCTGAACAGAAAGGTTTGCCCCTCACGTTTGCAGCAGCTATAGGGACGCCACAGCGACCAGGTGTAGCCGCCATCCGCGCTCTGTACCGGATCGCTGGGGAAGATGGCGCACGTGGGCTGGACCTGAGGGTAGAGCAATTGCCATTTGTGGGTCGAAGCGTCGTTCTCAACGATCGGGCCAGGCGGCCAGTAGCCGTCACGTTTGGCGGGCGTGAGCGGTACGTACACATGCGGCTGCCAGTTACGGGTAATCACATCGCCGGCTCGTTGCGCCATGACTGCGGCCGCCTTGAAGTCGTCGGGCTGTACCAGAAAGCCTTGCCGGGGATAGACGTTGCCCCACATGGTCCCCGAGGCCTGACGGCCGATTTCACGGATCCCCGGCATGAGCGACTCGGGGTAAAGACTTTCCGGAATGCCCTTACGCCAGGCCAGTGAGTCCAGGGTACTCAGGTAGTAAGGCATGAATGCAGTTGCACCGCTGGCGCAGGCGTAGCCGGATTGAGAAGCCAGCTGCGTGGTGGCCCAGCCACCGGGATGGCCAATGCAGTCAACGTTCTTGAAGCGGGGCAGGTTGTCGCGGCGGGGGTTTGGCGTGATCAGGTTGCCACCACCTTCCGCACCGCTAATGGGGGAAGAGAGGGTGGCCATCTCGGTCCAAGGGTTATTGCCCGTGGTGGCATAGCTCGAGACCACGAGTTCAGGAATGAAATGACGAACCTTGGTAGAGGTTTTGACTGTGCAGCCGAAGGGCGTGCAGAGGAGCCAGAAACAGATGCCGACGACCCTGTATTCGAGACAGTTTGGCGAAAGCACGGAGGACGTGATGCTGCCAGTGTCCAGCGCCATGCTTGGGCCGCACGCTAGCAGGATGCATAGCGCCAAAGGCCGTAGCTTTGTGGGCGGGATTGACGAGCAGGCAACAGGCATGATCCAGGCTCTCGGTGTTTGGCCTGGGCAGGTTCGGTTACGGATTGAAGACTGTCAGTGGAAATTATGAAGGCGGATCTATCGGATTTGTGAGTTGTGAGACTATTATTTGACGTGAAGGGCGCTGCGCAGAGTATCGGGTTCTGCAAGTAGCTGATCTGTGGTTGTTTCGAGAATATTGGCCAGCTTGCATAGGACCAACAACGACGGATTGCCCGTGCATCTTTCGATTTGACTGACGTAGGTGCGATCCACCTCTGCCATGAGCGCCAGTTGCTCTTGGGTCAGGTTTTTCATGCGTCTCATCAAGCGGATGTTTTCCGACAGATGCAGACGAAGCTGTTCGTAGTCTTGAGTCATGCGCGCAAATTGCGCCTTGAGGGACTCTCAATCCACGGGATATAGTCTACATTGGCATTCAACTAGGCCATTTGATGTTCATGCCTGTTATCGAGCGTTCATTTGGTGTCGTTAAGCTTGTCGAGGTTGGATTCCACGTCTAACAATAAATCAGACATCTAGGGTGTGTATGGACGAAAACTACATTTCAATTCCTGCAGCGGATGGTTGTCCAAGTCTTCTGACACCTTGGGGCAACGAGTTTGCCTCGATGATCGAACGTGGCGTGCAATGTGCTCAGGCTTGGCTTGATACGCCCGGCGAGATTCCTCTGTGGTGGGAGCTGGCGCAAACCCGCAAGACCTTTCCTGTAGGTGACTGCCAGGATGCCTTTGAAGCTGGATTCTTGTTGAGGATCCAGCAGCGGCTTCGAGGCGTATCACAGTAACCCGTCGCTCGCTTTAGAGCGCGATACCTGAATAGATTTCCCTATGCAGGTTCTATTCCTCGCACTCTATCTATCCGTTCAGCTACCCGGTAAGCCGCTTCCAACTCTGAGCAACTGTTCTCCTGCATCAGTGTCCAGCGCTCGGCTTTTTCCTCGGGCTCCGTCATAGCCAGGGCGAGATAGAGGCTGGGTGGCACGGCCCGAAACAGCGTCTCGAGCTTCTTCGACAGTACGACCCCTTCGGTGTATTTACCTGGTTCCTTGCTGGCGGACAGCAACAGGGCTTTTTGCGCCGGGGTGAGCTTCTTGAAGCGAGCGATCTCTTCGATTTCCGCCGGCGGCATGTTCAAACAAATCCACCATTCGATCATGTTGAGCATGGTCTGCGCGGCAGTGGGGAAGTCGGCAAGGTTCTGTGTCGCGAGCCAGAACCAAGCGCCAAGTTTGCGCCACATCTTTGTTCCCTTGACCACGAATGGCGCCAGCAATGGGTTCTTGGTGATGATATGACCTTCGTCAGTGACCATGATGATCGGTCGGCCCAGGTACTGGTCGCGCTCGGCAAGGTTGTTCACGGTGTTCATCAGGCTGATGTAGCTGATGGACATTTGTGCCTCATAGCCTTCACGAGCGTAAGTGGCCAGGTCGACAATGGTCACATCGCTCTCGGGCCAGGGCGTGCCCTCGCGATCGAACAGTTCACCCTCGAAACCCTGGCAAAACAGGTCGATGGACTCGCCCATTTCCTGGGCACGCTCGCGACGCTTTTCCGGCAAGTGCGGGTCAGCGGCGACGCGCAGCAAGGCGTCGCGCACGTTGCGGGTCAGTACCTGGCGGTCCGCTGCGACACAGGTCTTTGCTGCATCGAGGATACACTCGCGGATCAAGCTGCGATCGGCCCGGCTTAGGCGGGCTTCTTCCTTGGCCTCGCCGCCGGTGATCATCAGGCGGGCGGTGATCTCCAATTCGCCGAGAACATCGCGCCGGTCGTCGTGACTGGCTACCGCCTCATCGTCCAGCTCATCGATCGACAGACTCGCGACCTGATCCGGCTGCTCGACCAGGCGGTAGCCATCGGCAAAGGGGGCGAGACTGACCGAGGCGCCAGGCTTCAATTGGACCTTGTTGACCGACAAGCCCTGTGTCGCGAAGTAGTCGCCCTGCAAACCGAATGAGTTGCCGGCCTCGACGATAAACAGGCGAGGGCGGTACACCGCCATTACCTGCATCAGCAGGGTGAGCAGGGTGGCCGACTTGCCGGCACCGGTGGGGCCGAACAACAGCAGATGGCCGTTCATGGCCCGGTCCAGACGTGACAAGGGATCGAAACTCAACGGCGAGCCACCACGATTAAACAGGGTGATACCGGGGTGGCCGGTGCCCGTGCTGCGGCCCCAGACCGGAACCAGGTTCGCCAGGTGCTGGGCGAACATCAGGCGTGTGTACCAGTTGCGCGTGTCGCGGGCCGGGTTGTAAGCCATCGGCAACCAACGCAGGTAACTGTTGCAGGCGGCGACTTCATCGCCTTCACGTACCGGTTGCAGGCCCGCACCCAGTAGAGCGTTAGCCAGGTTGACGGAGCGCTGGTGCAATTGCTGTTCATCGTGACCGCGCACGTAGAACGCCAGGGTGCCCCGATATAGCTTGTGCTGGCGGCCGATGATCGCGCGAGCCTCTTCAACATCCTGACGGGTCTGGGTCGAGGCCAGGTTTTCACCGATGGCTTTGCGGGCCAGGCGGTTCAACTGATCCTCGAGTACATCCTGCGGTTTGACCACTAGGGTCAGACTCATCACCGTGCCTTCGGGTAACTGGTCGAATAGCGCATTCACCGCGTCGCCCTTACGGGTTTCGCCAGTGAGTTGGCCAATCAAGGGCGCCCGGCGCAGTTTGTCCACCACCATCACCCGATGGGGTTGGCCGTCGAAGTACCAGAGTCCGCGTTGGACATCCGAACGCGGTTCGTTGAAGAATAGCCGTTCGGCAAAGTCATGATCGAAGGGCAGTTCCAGCGACTCACCATCGCCCAACTCCGGATAGGCCACGCGGTGGTAGAACTCCTCGGGCGCTTCATCGGTGAGATTGGGTGCCGGATTGAACCAGGGCACCAGCCAGGCATACAGACCGCGGCCATCTACTCGCGTCGATTGCACCCCACACGTCTGCAACGAAGACGCGATACGTTCGCAAGCCTGATGCAGGGATTGCACCGGGGTGAGTCCTGTCTCCTCAGCGTCAGACTCAAGCCAGCGATAGACCACCAGGCGCACCCGGCGGTTATTGCCACGCCAGGGCAGGCGCGTCACCACCTTATCTTCAAACAGACCGCCGGGCTTGGCGATGGCCTTCAGATGACGGCGGCTGAGTTCCAAATACGCCTCAGTGAAGACCGTGCCTCGGGCGCTATACTGAACATAGCCAGTGAGCCGGTTCAGGTAGGGGGTGAAATCGTTGTCGTCCTGGCAGAAAAACTGCGCCACCCAAGGCGCTTGATCCAGCTCGTCAAAACTATCCTGCAGGGCATCCTCAAGGGCATCTCGGGCCGCCATCAACCAATCGGGTTCGCGCCCTTCAGTGCCGATGGGCAGCAACTCGAATACCGCACCCACCGAGCGATTGTCATCCAGCAGAAAACACTGTTCGGTGTCGAGATACTCGACCCACGGCAGGTGATCGGTGAAGCTAGGGTTGTGCGCATAGAGTGTGGCGTCATCGGCCAAGGTGGCGCGAGGGCGCAATGGGTGGCGCCAGGCTTTCCACGCGGCAGTGCGGTTGCCCGCATCGCCGGTACGCACTACAAGTCTTCCTGACGTTCACCAGGCAATGCGTACTGCACCCGTTGGTAGAACGGAAAGACGGTCGAGTAACCCGGGATCGGTGCCTGCTCGGTACCACTCAGATGCGGATACACGTACAGCACCAGATCGGGATTGGGCAGGCGCGGGAACAAATTGTGGATCTCGTTCGTCGCGGTGCGCGTGTACGGTTCTTGGAGAGAGGCGGAGAAATCTGCCTGGGCCAGCGGACGGCGTAACTGCTGCCGAGGATCCAGCAGTTGCTGCTGAGTGCCTTGCGAACCGGCACCGTTCCAGATGTCCAGCATGGTTTGCTCGCCATGGGGCAAAAGCGTGTCCTTGTCGGTGGAACACCCCGTCAGGACCCAGCAGAGCAAGCTAATCCAGGTCAGGCAGAGAAGCATGGTCTTTTTCATGGCGAACGCTCCGGCCCTTGGGCTCGTAGTCGATGGTGATCTCATGGTCGAGGTGCAGTGCGACCTGTGCGGCAGGTGGCACGTACACGGCAGCAAAGGCTTCGCCATACAGTTTGTTGACCCACTCGCGGATGTCGCCGACCCCACCGCTGAGAATTGAATTCAGCGCGCTATTGCCATTGCTGCTGGTGACCCCGAGCGTACTGCCGCCCGAACTGATCACGCTGCTGTTGTGCTGCTCATCCCCGAGCAAGGCAGCGACACCGGCGCCAGCCGCGGTGATCAGGCTCTGGCTGCCGAGGTACTGTTGGGCGTTCGAGCGGCGCTCGCCGGCAATGCAAGGAATGCCATACGGATCGGACAGGTAGCCGAGTCCGCCGCGGATCTTGTCGGTGTTCGAGCTCTGGGCGGTGGAGGCATTGCGGCTGGCGACCGCCTTCGGCTGAGGTACCGTGCGGATGGTGCCATCGGTAAACACAAAGGTGATTGACTCGACCTGTCCGCGTACACAAGACAGAGTCCAGTCACCGGACGCCGTACCGCTCATCACGGCCCCCGCGACGTCCGGCAGGTCGATGCCGTTGGCAGTCAGGTTCTCGGGGCCGACCAGCACCTTGAAGGGATAGGGATCATTCACCGTGCCGTCCACCGGGACTCGGCCGATCAGCGCGGTCATGGCGACCGAGCCCATCAATGTCGCGTTTTCGGGAATGGTGTAGACCGGCTTCGCGCCTTCGGTACGATCAGCGGATCGCGTCGGATCACGCTCACCCTGGGTAACTGCACGCAGCTGTTTCTGGCTGCGATCAATAGCGTTGTCTTTCAAGCCTTCCAGTGAGTTGAAGGCGGTAGGCAGACTCAGTGCGGGGGAGGTCTTGGTTTTGCCTCGGGCGTCGGTGGGTGGAGCATCCGAGGGCTCAATCCACTGCAACGCATCATTGGCAAAATGCTGCCCGTCGAACTGCGCCCCGTCGCCCGGCTCAAGCCCCAATCCGATCGGCATGTCCTTGCCTTTACCGGTCAACCCCGACAACTGCTCCTGCAAATGCGTCAGCAGACCGCGAGCCTGGCGACTGTCTTGTTCCGCTTTGAGTCGGGCCTCGTTGGCTTGGCGACGGCCCTCGTCGACCTGCTGGGTCACGCTGCCAAGAGCCGTCTGGATACGCGAATCGACGCTGTTTTCTCGCTCGCGCAAGCGGTTGTTCTCCGTCTGCAGCGAATCGTTGTGTTTTTTCAGGCCGAGCATGTCGCTGCGCATGGCCTTCACCTGGCCGATCAAGGTGGCGACCGTGTCGCGTGGGGTATCGCCAGCAATGCCGAGCGACTTGGCTTGCTCGGCGGATAACCGGATGTTGCCCTGATCAACTGGGTGCTCTGGAGACGGAGTATTACCGGCGATCCAGGTTTTCAGGATGATAAACACCACGGCCAGTAGCGCAGCCGGTACCAACCATTTGAGCAAGGCGTTAGCCTTCATCGTCAGCACCTCGCGCAACGGACGGGAGCAGCACGGCGTGTTCGAGGCCGGCACCGCGAGTGACGAGGTAGACGATCGTTGTGTCTTCTGCACTGCCGACCGGCCCGAGGAAAGCATGCTGGAAGGTCGCGGCGAACAGCTTGGCCTGAAGCCGACGTGGATCGAGTTGCACCATCTCTGAACTACGATTGCGCAATTTCACCGCCGTCACCCAATAGTCATCGAGCCGCCAGGCGGCGATGGGTGTGCTGGACACGTTTTCGCTCGGCAGCAGAGTCGGCAGTTCGGTGCGTAGCTTGAGCGGGACGCGGCGTACATTGGGTAGAGACTCCACGGTGCGCAGCGGCGCGTACAGGCTTTGCGCGGCATAGCGCGTCAAAGCGACCGGGATCGGCGTGCGTTCTGGAGCAAGGACAGTGCTAGATTCAGCCTCGGTAGCTTGCACCTTGGCATTCTTGAGAATACGCACGGGCTCCAGCGGTTGATCGCCAGGCGTGGCCGCTATATCCAGCAGGGTGATCTCGCCCGTCGCGACCGATTGCAGTTGCAGTCGGGTCGGTGCAATGGCTTCCGACGCGCGCAGGTACAGCGTGCCGCCGGTTGATTGCACGCGCAGCTTACCCGCCAGGGTTGAGGGCACGCCGACTCGAATATCCTCATCGACAAAGACCACTCGTTCCTGATTGATCACCAGCGGAACCGCGAGGGGGAGGCGTTCCCAGTGCATCAGTTCGACGGCCTGCGCTGCAACTCCCCATAGCATTAGTGCGATGGTGAGCCCCAGGATAGAAATCCGCGTCATAGCTCACCTCCAGGCAGAGCGATTTTTTGCGGCGTGCCCTGATAACAGTCCAGTGCCAGCCCCCACTTATTGCGTTCGGGGTCCAGATCAAAACGCACCACGCGTAATGGATAACGTACCGCCACCCGTTTCACCGGTTCGGCGGCGTAATACTCATCCGCGTTGAGGTCTAGGGTGACCAGCCAGCTGTCGCGATCGAGTTGCTTGACCCTGAGTTCCGGATCTTCGCTATAACCTCGGCCCAGAATTTCGTAGACGCCACGCACCCGCTGGCGAAGTTCGCCGGCGGCCTTGCGGTATTCGTAGTCTCCGTCAAGGAAGGCCTTGCAAGCAGGTGTCAGGTAGGACTGCAAGCCATAGATGGCGCGGCGATAATCCTGCTCGCCATCTGAGGGCCAGCGATTGAGCTGACCAAAGATGTAGAGGGCAAAAGCATAGACATTCTCTGAGGGGATATCCCACCATTTGCGCGTGCTACCCGAACGCAGATCCGGGGGGACATGTACGGTCAGGTCGGTAGGTGCCGTGCGCCAGCCATACCAGAGTCCGGCACAGAGCAGGGCGAGAATTACTACCGCCAGACGCAGGCTGAAGATATGGGCCTGTTGGGCATCGACCTTGTTTCGGAATCGGCTCATGGCAGCCACCGGGACAGGGCAGGGCGCAGTCGACGCGAACGGCGAACCGTCCAGGCGCCGGAGTGCAGGATCAGACTGCTGCGCCCCAGACGCCAGCGGCTGGCCGCTATCCATTCGAGCTTGCGGTACAACCAGGTCTCTGGCCGGGCCCGTTTGGCGCGACGCAGTAGCGTGCCGCCAGCAAACAACACTAACGCCATGCTTGCGATCATGCTGGTCGGCGCCATGGCAATGGAGGCGGTGGCGATCGCCAGAGGAACGCCCAGCAGCAGGCCAATGACGGCGCCGGTGCCGAGCGCTAACCACATCTCATCATTGGTTAAACCGCGCAAGACGGCGGGATCACGATTAAGTCGCTCTGGCAGAAAAGCCAAAGTGCCGTCGGCAAGGCGTTCGATAGCGTCGTTCATGGCGACCTCACAGAATCGCGGCAGCCTTGGTCAAAAACCAGATGATGATCACCACCAACAGGGCGCCGATACCAACTACCGCGCCGAGGTCTTTCCAGGTCTTGCGCTGGTTTTGGACATCGGCGAATACGGTCAGGGAATGCCAGGCCACGCCGAGAAACGCGAGCAGAGCAATCAGTAGACCGAGCAGAATGCCGCCGTCGTAGGCGTAGTTTTTGATCGTCTCTATCAATCCGGACCCCTCACCACGTGAAGGAGCTTCCATGGTCGGTAGCTCGGCAAAAGCTAGGCCTGGACCAAGCACAAGCAGCAGACCGACCAAGCGTTGGCTTGCGCGATCACGCAGGTTGTTTTTGAGAGGGACAAGGCACTTGAGCATGATGGCGATCTCCGGTGTTAGGACAGGGTGAAGAACATCAAAATCAGCAAGGTGAGCAGTACACGCGCAGCGCTACCGCCAAAGGCACCAAAGCGCACGCTTCCTGTCGCCCAGCCGCGGTAAGCCGTCCACATCACCCAGGCACACCAAAGCAAAGCCAGGACCAAAACCATGGAGATCCAAAGCATCGAACTGCTCTGCGCCGAAAAGCCGGCGGAGTTTTGGAAGGCTGCGATTTGAGCGCCAGTCATACTCATGGCGGCGTCTCCGCAGACTGAGCGTCAAGGCGGTAATCGCCGACCAATTCACTGGAGTCGCGGGGTTGAGCACGGGAAGGGGATAGATAGTCCAGCACACCCTGACGGATGCGCTGGATGTCTTTAGTTAGGCGGGCATAGTCAAAGCGGTAACGTGTATTTGATTCTGGTGCTTCGTCACGTGAGGTTCGTAGTACCAACGTGTCGAGAGTATCGAGCTGTCGGATCAGTAGACTGAGTTGCTGCTCATGCTCGCTCGCAGCAAAGCAGTCGCTGTGAAATGCGATCACAGTGAGCATGAGAACACGAATAGGAAAAACGGACATTGTGGTGGTCCCGACGTTGGTCTGGAATTAAGATCTCCGAGGGAAGAGTGAACGTCAGCAAGTTAATCGAGCTGGCTACGATCGGTTTTATTCAGTTATCGTTAAGGATGGTAGCGGTGGAAGGGGTTAAAGAAAAATTGATAGTTGAGGTCGCAGAGTGTCTGCATGGCCGTACTGACGACGAAATTCTTCAGTTTTTTATATCAACTGAGAAGTTTGCAAGGAAATACGCTGTCAGTTACGAGCTAGAAGGACCAATGCATTTGGTTCTTGATAACAGCATAATTCAGTCTTTTAAACATAGAGCAACTAAGCCGAATCGTAATTTGCAGGCGTTATCATATACTGCGTTCACCAGATTTGTAACAGGCTGGAGCGACCGACAAACCTACTTGGCTGTGACCCCTGCAGCCTTATATGAGCATATGGGGCGTCGTGGAAATATCAACTCTGCTGAAGCATTAAGTGCCCTCGAAGAGCTTCGGTTGTTTTTCGCTGATACAGGTCTGCGTATAACTTGGATCGGCTTTAAGTCGATCGAGCATTTGGTGAGCGTTCTGGAGGCGGTACATGCTGACGATGTATACCTCACGCAATATTTTAGAAGGATTGAAGAACAGAGTTGGCGAAAAGATCTTGAGGCTCCTTTTGGTGTGCTAATTCCTCTAGGTATTGCGCATCGGGAAATACCTGATGACTTGCCATTGAAATATTTTGATCCCTGGTATGTTAAGTTTGTGCTCGCTAGTCGAGTTGAGCGCGCGATAATTCAGCAGTCTCAGCATAACCCTGATGCCCTTCCGATTGGGAGTGGTCCAATGGCGGATGCTTTAGCGGATCTTAATAACTTCAATAAGAAGGGAGCTTTATTAGGTCTAGGGGATATCGATATGTTACAAGTATGTGACGGTTCCCGGCAATATAAGCAAAAGGCCGGTTATGTTTTGGTAGGGCAAACGCTGGACGATACTCTATCTGATGTCCTGCGGCATCGACATTCATATGTCGAGAGTGCGGGAGTGGAATTCGGGACAGCTGATACGGAGAATCAAATCAAAGACATGGTTGATTTCATGTTTTCGAAACCCTTCTCTGAACATCAGAAGCGTGGTGACTGGATCCAGCCTAAGTACCAGGACTTTATGAGTGCAATCGTCACGGCCTGCAAAAGAGCGAGTACGAACTCCAGTCATAGCTAATACTTTGAAGAAAGGGGCGTCAAAATTTAAAGATATTTCTTGAATGTTGCGGCGGTGATCGCCGTTGTTATCCCAAGCATTGCGGCGCACGGTAAAAAAATAGCGATTGGATTGAGCGAAAAGGGGAGAGACAAATAAATGATCCAGGGCACAATCAGCAGTGGTATCACTGCTCGTTTAGCTCGGTGATAGACAAAGCTGCTTTCGCGACCTGCCCCGAACCTGCGCAGGTCGCGTCGCATCAACCCATCGACAAAACCAGTAAACGTGGCCAACAAAAATAGTGGTGTGGACAGGACCAGAATGGCCAGGCGCACCACGAAGGTAAAGGTCACATACACCGCCGCCAGCACGAAATCTTCAACGCGTACGTAGAGCTGATTGGTCCAACCCGAGAAGCCATTACTCTGGCTAGACACGCGCGCCTGCTGGGCAAAATCCGCAAATCCAGTCTTGACCAGCAGCCACTGATTGAGGAATTCCAGCCACTGGACAATCGTTGGCCCAGGCTGTTGGATGAGAAGTGAAGATTTGAAGTGCTCGCTGAGCCAGCCCAATTCACTGGTTAGCATCGCCTGACTATGCCGCCAGCCCTGATCACCCCAGAACAGTAGCAGCCCGGCGAACTCGATGAGAATCGAGAACAGCAACGAGGCAATCAGCAAACCGATGATGCGCAGGACTAGGCTGATCGCCGAGATGATCAATCCCGGACGCTGAATCGGTTGTGGCGGCGTGTTCTGGGTGGAAGTCGCCATGGTTCACCCCATTGCGCGCTGCAGAGTTGATGTGGGCAATTCGTCTCCTGGATCGGTTTCTGCTGAATCGAAACCTGTGGTGGGGTAAGGCTACCCCACCTGATCCAGATCAAAGTTAATTGTTGGGCCGCCACCGCTTGCGCTCCACCACTGCCCCGCCTGCGCGTTGTAGGCCGCCCGCATCCGTTGAGTGAGTTCCTGTAGGTCCTTGGGCATGGCGTCGTCGTTGGAGGGTTTGGGTAAAGGCATGCGGACTTTCCAGAGCTGCCCACCGGCCTGGAAGGAGAACATTTGCCCCTTGGGCAAACTGACGATGTGAGCAGGCTCGATCAGCGGCACACTGGTGCTGCTGACACGGTCCTGTGAGGACGAGGTGAAGTCGGTGTTGGCTTCAGGATCGGAGGTGTCAGTCTCACCCGACACCAGGGTTCTGGTTAGCACGTTGACCTTGGGTAACTGCTGGGTGAGTAGTTCAGCAGTGGCGGTCTCGCGTACGCGGAGCATCTGCAAAGTGTTGAAGTTACCAATGACCTGGCCGGCCTTGGCGTGGTTGCCGATTCGCGCTTCGATATCACTGAGTGTCTGGGTGTAGGCCGTCACCTGGATGCCGGCGCCACCGCCCTTGTTGATCAGAGGAATGAATTCATCGCCCATCAATTCGTTGAACTCATCGGCGTGTAGATTAATCGGTAGCTTATCGGCGCTACTGTCCGATGGGGGCAGGCCATGGTCGATGCCGTGCTTGTAGATATGACCCGCGACTGAGACCAAGTCGGCGAACATTGAGTTGCCCACGGCAGCGGCCACTTCGGCGTCGGTCAGTGCATCCAGACCGACGTAGACGATGCCACGCTTACGGATGATCTGCATCCAGTCGAAGATTGGCCGCGGGTCATCTAAATCGGTGTAGTTGGGAGCCAGTAACTGGGCGGTCTTGCCGGTGGTGAGTTTCTCCAGCAGCGGCAGTAGCGAAGCCACGATTTTGTCGAAGTAAGTACGGTCATATCGGACCGCCGAACGCAGTCCGTCCATGACCGGATCAAATACCCGCTTCAGCGCCAGGTACTGCTCGATGGCCACCACACGTTTTTCGCGCCCGATCATATGCCGGGGGATGTTTTTCTCAGTGAGCTTGCCTTCAAGCTGAACGATCACCTCCCACGCTTTCGGGTCGGTCTTGGCGAAAAACTGCTGGGCGTACTCGATGAACAGTGCGTCGATGTTGACCACATGTCGCTGGATTTGCAGGTAGTCCGGACGTCGGCCCAACTCGATCAGGGCGCGGGCGATGATGTTGACGAAACGCCAGGCGAACTCGCGAAACGCCGCCGAGTTACCTTCACCACTGAGCTGCCCAGCGATGCGCGACGCCACTTCCGAGATGCGCCCGAAACGTCCGACGGCGTTGTAGCGGGCGGAGATCTCCGGCCAGCCCAGATGGAACACATAAAACTCCTTTTCCCGACCAGCGCGTTTGGCTTCGACGTACATCCGTTTGAGCAAGTCGGCATCGCCCTTCGGATCGAAGACGATCACCACCTCGTGTTCAACGCGATGGATGTCTTGGGTGATGTACACTTCGGCGAGCCGCGTCTTGCCAACACGAGTCGTGCCCAGCACCAGGGTGTGTCCGACTCGTTCACCCAGCGGCAGACTGACTTCCGTTTCGTCGGGCTCAACCCCATGCAACAGCGGTGAGCCACCGACTGGGGGTAAAGGGCGCAACGGATTAAAGGCGCTGTCCCAGGCCGTGACACGGGTCAGTGTCGAGAGCGGAAACGGTGCATGCTCCAGGCGACGTTCGAGTCCACGTGCCAGGCGGTAACGGGTCGGTTGGTCGACGTAGTGAGCGACGGCCGGATCCTGGGCCTCGACCAAGCGCTGGGTGTGCAGGCGGGTCCAGCGAAAGCCGCGGCCCATGAACAGACGTTTGCGGCTCACCGGAATCTGCCGGCTGGTCAGCTCGTAGCGAGACAGCCGGCGGATATTGCGCCGATAGCGCAACACCTCCCAGGCTTGTCGGAGGCGGATCAAACCGAACAGGGCATATGCCAGAGCCGCAATCAGACCGATCTCGGGTGATAGGGCCACGGCCCAGGGCGAATACACGCATAACACCGCCGCGGTGACGCAGATCGCCACGGTATACAGCTCGACTGCGGGCCGGAGTTTGGACTCCATCGCATGCTCGGCCATGACCCAGACTCACTGTTCCAGTGAGGTGGCTGTGATTAAGACAGGGAAGTGCTCAATTTTCAGGCGAGAGGCGATGTCGTTGCCGTTGACCGGCAGGATGGTGATGCCCGGCGCGGCCGCTCGAATTCGGGCCAGGGCTTCAGTATCGGTCACTTCGACGGCGAGGCCGGCCGCCCCCATTTCTTGCAGTTCAGTCGCACGCTGATGCAGCCAAGCCAACGATTGGGGATCCTGCCCGACAAGGAAAAATGGCTGCAAGCCCGGCATGTCCAGGGCGCGAGTTGTGATTTGGCCTGGGCTCAAGTGAGAGCTGCGCACGGGCAGTATCCAGGTTTCATCGGCAAATGCAGGTAGGTCTGCATGTATGGCCCGAGCAGGCAGGGTCTTGTTGTTTATTGGCGGCCTGGAAGCGTCAAACTGGGGACGGGTGAAACCGCCAGGCTGAGCTTCTGCAAACGACAGTCCCGGATGGGCGAGCGCAGCCAAGAGCACGGCGAAGTAATACGCACTGTGAATTCGCTTCATGGTGGTGTGCCCTGTTTAAAGGAAACCTGCAGTCGTTCGAGTTGCCGGGTAAATCCGGCGCGGTAACGCGCCGCCGACGTTCCTCCTGCCGGGCGGTGATAGCGTCCGGCAGCTGACACCCAGTCACCGGTGACGGCGTGATGCTCCTGCAGCAGCGCGGCGGTCACGGCGAGATTTCGGTAGGGATCAAGGGCTTCGCAGGGGGTGGAATAACGTTGTCCGTGGTAACCCAGGTTGATTTGGCCGAGTCCGGCATCGACCCGCTTGGCGTCATGTCGGGCGAGGGCCTGAAGCAAAGCGTGACAGGCGGCCTGGCGAGTGGCGAAGCGGTAAGGTGTTCCAGCGATGTTCAGTGTCCAGGGCCAGGGCAGCAGTCGACCACGGACGTGGATACCACTCTCCTGCAGGGCGATAGCGAATAGCACCGTAGAAGGAATATCGGCGTCATGCGCCGCCAATTGGTAGGCCGGAGGCGGAAGTTCGTCAGCCTGGACGGCGAGCATTGTCAGCATGAGCGCAATACCACTCAGTCGATGCGTTGCCATTGTCCATTCACCTCTTGAAATGTGGCAGGCAATGGCCCCGGGGCTCCCAGGCTGAACCAGCGACCACGGTCATGGTTCAGGGTGATCTGGCGGCGTTGAACCTTGGTCGGATCAACGACTGCTTGCCGAGCCCAGCTACGGACGCGTTCATCCTCGCCTTGGCTGCCCACAAGGTAGATGTCGAAGGCCGTGTCACTGTTTTGCAGACGCTGCGCTTCGGCGGTGCACGCTGGGCAGTGGTCCTCCACAAACAAGGCTTGACGCGGCATGACCGCTGAGCTGGCAGGGGACGGGGATGCCATGCCCTGGATCGGCAGCAGCCCGGGAAACAGCTTGGCCCAGGCCGCGGTGTAAGCGTTTTGGTAGGCCAACTCGCGCTCAGCGCGTTTGGCTTCCAGCGCTACCTGCAATTCGGCATAGCGCTGGCGCTCTTGGTCGGTCTGGGCCTCGACCCCGAGTGCGGTCAACGGATCGAGGTGCGGGCTCCAGAAACCGCGTGGGCCGGCTTGGATCTGTTCGAAGCGCGTCCACTCCTGCTCCGTCAGACCCCAGCTCGCCGCCTGTTCAGAGTCAGAGCGCCCCAGCGGAGCAGACTGCGTGTCCTGGGTCCGTGACTGTGTCGTGACGGGGTTGCCCATCGCAGCGCCCATGGCCAATAGCGAAGCGAGACAGACGACGGTGGGCAGTAGCGCTCTGTTCATGTTCGCTTCTCAAGGGAGGTGCACGGTCTGGTCTGGCTGAGTGGCCACCGCGAAGATGGCTGAGTTTGACTCCAGCACTTTCAGGTGCCAGGCTCCGAGCTGCTCGCCGCTATGCAGCAGCCGGACATCCGTGAGCGAGCGACTGTCATGAGGTGCGACTGCCAAAAAACGCTGACCACCACGGGATTCGACCCCCAACACCGAGAACGGTGGCGAGAGCGGGACGGGCTTGGGGCGAGCGGTCTTTTTCGGTTTGGTCGCAGAAGGCGTCGGCGGTGGAGGGAATGGCTTTGTCCTGAGGTCCAGGAGCTGCTGCTCGACCTGTTCAAGGCGTGCGCGCAGCGCTGTTAGGTCTGCCTCGGTGGCGCGGGCTGCCAGACCATCGCGCAGCTCCTGTAGTTCTTGTGCCCACTGATCCAGCATCGGATCGAGGGTATTGGCCTGTTGCTCACCGGTATCGACCATCTGCTTCAGGTCTTTCAGCGCGTAATGCAGCTTCTCCTGGGCGTCCTTGAGGGCGCTTGAATCATGTTGTAGGGAGTCCAGGGTTTGTCGGTATTGCGTGTTCGTGCTCTGCAGTTCGGCCACGCGTTGATACTGGTTATACAAACCACCGCTCAGGCCGGCGATCGCCAAGCAAAGCAGCCCAATGATGAGGGTTTGAAACGTCGAGGCTCTCATGGGCGTGCCTCCAACAGATAGGGCGAGACGGGTGTGATCAGCGCGACGCCGGTCTCCGTTTTCTGCTGTTCGAAGCAGACTGAACGGCTGACTTCGTCGGTCGTGAGTTGCCAGGCGGGGCCAGCGAGCACTTGCAGCGCGCGGCGTAAAGGGATTGGACCAAGCCGGTAATGGGCAGCGGGGAGGGGCCGAGTAAACAGCACCCTCACCGACGCGGTAACGGGGCAGAGCGCATAGCCCGAGCGCTGCAATACGTACTGCAATGCATCCTGCACCGAAGGGTTCAGGCTGGACGGGATGCTCACGTCAATGATTTGGGCAAGAAGATCGCGTTGTTCCGTGGTGGGCTCGGTGCTGACCAGCGTGTAGCGGCCATAACGAAGCTCTGCCGGATGGCTTTCTTCGGCTATGCCCTTCGAGTGCTGGGCCCGATTGGAGCCACTGTCAATCTCTGGATCGGTCGGCAAAGGGTTGGGGATTTGCGCGGTGCAGGCGCTCAACAAACCCAGCAGGCAGACAGGCGTGAAAAAACGCTCCATGGAAAAAACCTCATGTCAGATTCAGTGCAGAACCTGACATGAGGTGAAGGAGCGATTCAGTGAGAAAGTTGATTCAAGGTGGGTCGTGTTAACGCTGAACACGTTGCTATTCATCGAAAATGGCGAGCCCATCCAAGACGGCAGCGTCGGGGTCGAAGATCAACAATCGCACATCCGCCAATGCCGCCAAATACAGTACGTTGACCAAGGCTTCCGGTGTGCCTGCGTCGAGTTGTTCTTGTCTCAAGCTCGAATAACGATTGCCCTCAATGTTCAGCAAGTTCTCGTCCGTCCATGGCGTGCCGATCAGTTTGCAACCGATACCGCAGCAATCTGGCAGCGTAAAAAGCTCGAACAAGAGGCCGGTTTGCCGCAGAGCGAAGTTACTGACCCACTCCTCCAGATAAAGCATCGCTGCTTCGGGAAGGTGCGCGGTACTGATTTCCCAGGCTCGACTGTAGTGTCCCGTTTCGAAGCTCAAGCGATGGACCATGGCTTGGGCCTCTTCCAGGGAGTACAGATCACCGAGGTGATGCCGCTCGTTGAGCATTTCGCCCATTACAGCGTAGATCACTTGGCGCACTAGCCCACTGGACTGACAGCGTTCGTCCAAATCATCCGAAATGGAATGGCCTTCGCTGATAATGGCGAAATCGTCATTGAACAGGCAGGGGAACAGTTGCAGCTCGTCGTCGGGCAGATGGGCCTGTGTGTCGTGCACGGGTCGAAAGCAGGGAGGGCAGTCGTCTTCGTAGGTGATCAGTAGCAGCCGTTCGATATGAAGGTTGTCGTAACCGCGAGCAAATGGGTTGGAGGCCGTCAGCAGGGCTGCAGCTTGGTGTGTGGGGTTCATGAAGGTTCTCCAGAATGAAAATGAACAAGGCGCCCGAAGACGCCTGTGAGGGTTAAAGCCAGCCATGTTCGGCAAGAGAGAGAGGACGACCTTCACCCACGATGAAGTGATCCAGTACGCGCACTTCGATCAAGGCCAAGGTCTCTTTCAACCGTGCAGTCAAGACGTGATCCGCCTGGCTGGGTTCTGTACAACCTGAGGGGTGGTTATGAACAAAAATGGCGGCCGCGGCGTTATGCGCTAGGGAACGCTTGACGACCTGGCGGGGGTAAACGCTGGCGCCATCAATGCTGCCGTGAAAGAGGACTTCGAACGCCAACACCCGGTGCTTGGCATCGAGAAATATCACACCGAAGACTTCATGCTCTTGTTGCACAAGATGCAGTTTTAGGTATGAGGCCACGGCGTCAGGCGACGTCAGGTTAGGGCCGCGGTTGAACAGCCGACGATCCAGAATATGCAGTGCTTCGTCGATCACCTGGTTTTCTTGGACGATACAATCAGCCTCGAAATCCGAGGTCTCAATCAGGGTGAGTGGGGTGTTCATGGGGGTACCTCCGAAGGGAAAAATCAGGGGTACACGCCCGAGGGGAGTGGTGTCCCCGAGGTGGGTGTGGAGTCGCGGGCGTTAGCAGGTGGCGCGCTGTTTACAGCCGCGTGAATCGGTGGCGTTGACCGTGTAGGTGTGAACCACAACCGTCGCAGGGCAATGGGGAAAAGGCTTTTATTCCCCAGCCAGTTTCGGGATCGAAGTCGGCACTGATGGGCATTAAGCGAACCAGTCCACGAGGGATGTCAGCGATGCGTTTCTCGATTTCATTCGTCGTGTAGTAGAGCGACAACGTGCTGTAGTCCTCGTAAGCCGTAGCGAACAGGCAGTCGTCGCAAAGCCAGAAGGATTCCATGTTGGTTCTCCTGTGCGGATTGAAGAAAAGGCGCTCGACGGAGCGCCTTGATGAGGAACATCGTGGACTGTTCAGGCGGACTGAACGGTACGGGTGGCATCACGGCGGGCCGTGCGGGGAGTGGGTGGAGATTCAGGTTCGACCCGAGCCTCTGTTGGGTTTGCGGACTCCTCAGTTTCGGTATCAGCCGATGATGGGGATGGCTCACTGGTTGGCGCTTGCTCAGCAGGTGCTGTTACTTGCTGCCTGGCGGGCGCTTTGTATTCGAACGTGCCGTTGACCTTGATCCAGTCGATGAACAGCAAACGACCTTTCAGGCTGGCGCCCGGTTGGCCTTGTTTCTCGCCTTTCTCGTAGAGAAATGGATCGATCCACAGGTCGCCGATACGGAACGACAGCAAGACCTTTTTCTCGGCGTTGACGGCGTCCATATAGAGACGAATCAAGCGTTCAGCTTCGCCCCCAGCGACTTTGCAGTCGAAGCGGGTGTACTCCACCGCATCGGTGGCACCGTGCAGGGCTGCTATATCGCAGGCCATGAACGGCTGACCGCGGCGGACTTGTACTTCACGAACACGGTTGAGGTAGCCGATACCGACGGTGTGCAGGTTGAAGTAAGTGGTCGCTTCTTGGGAGTGGTTGGCGTGGGCCATGGTGGTTCTCCTGTTTCAAGGGAAAATGGCGACGCACAGCCCCTGACGGGGAAGTGAGCCCCCGTCAGAGTGGGTAAGGTGAAGGCGAGCGATGAGCGACTCGGCACCGGCAAGCCGATGACGATCAGAACGATGCGTCTGGGGAAATAGCGGTGCAGCAGAGGAGCATCTGCGGTGGTGATCCGCAAGCATAGGGTAGTGGGCATTCATCACCGCTGAAGCGGTAACCGCGCGAGCTTCCGAACGCTGATCGCACTTGGGTAAACCACCACGAACGTGGCGTAGCCTTGAAGGTTCTGGCTACCTGGGCTGGGCTGTCAACGACAGCGAACCACGCCCTTTGTATAAGCCTGTCATAGGGGAGCGTCAAGACGCTGCCACCCGATTTTTTATGGCCGGAATATAGTGGTAGTCACTGGACTGAAGAAAGTGAAGAGTGCGCCTGGCGGGGTGCCAGGCGAAGAAGAGAAAAGCCACCTTTGACGGTCATACGCAGTCGATAAGCTCCTCGCAAAACTTGATTTAACTGCGCCATGATTCGCCAACCGACCCGTGTCGTGGCCTGGGTCGGAACATGCTGGCACGCATCCGCGCACAAAGGGTGCCCAGTGTTTCCCCGGCGGGCTCCGGGGCTGAATACAATCGCCGAAGCGGATGACCGCTATTGCCTGGTACAAGCAACAGCGGTCATCCGCCACATTGATCAGCTCGAGCACAAACAGGAATGAAATCCCACTGAAGAGAAGGCCCCGAACTCTAGAAGTCCGACCGAGCTACCCGGAGCGCATCGGTCTTGGGTCGCCGTAGGCGATGATCCGAAGGCACTACAACAGAGTGGGAAGGCTGACGTCAAGGCTGAGGGCAACCCTCAACGCCTCGAGATCGACTACGAGTGAAGGAGCCTATTTATTGGCGAGATGAGCAGCCAATTGCTCGACGGTGGCCAGGATAAAGGCACGGTCACTCTCTTTCAGACCGTTCAGCATACCCGCAATCATCTGGCCTTGGTCGTTGGGACGGCTGCTCGACTCCGTGAGCAGCTCATCCATCCTGCATTCGAAAATATCTGCTAACTGCATAAGCTTGACCACGGAGAGCTCCACCACACCCCGCTCCAGGCGCGAGATGGCTTCACTGCCAATCCCCAGGCGTTCAGCCACCTCTTCCTGGGTCAGATTACGCTGGGTTCGGTGCTTCGCGATCATGCGCCCGATTTGGGCTTGGGTTGGATGTTTATGTGCCAAGTGATGAGTTCTCCAATTCAACCCGAATGGTTGAGCAAAGACCCATTGACATGAACATCCTTATAGGTTGAGTATCGACTTATAGGGTTGTTATATTGACTGAAATATCTGGTTGTCGCGACGTGACATGTGTTCCCCCATGAATTAGAGCCCGTAGTGACCAGTGAGACTGAGCGGTCTGATAGGACCAAATGGAGGCAAGGTTGAGCATGGATGAGCAGCGAGAGCACGACATGGACCTGATCTGGGCTCGAACACTGGAGCTGTTTATCAAGATCCATGACTGCCCTGATAACCCTGAACACCGCGACAGCCTTGTTCATTGGCTTAACGAAGATCCTGCTCACCTGAAAGCGTTCAACGAGCTGGGGCAGATATGGATCGCGACAGGCATCGCCTTGGCCCGTGAAATCGGACGACCGCTAGACGACTTGGAGAAGGGTCAGGCGCCGTTGACGATGCACTGACAACACCCCCCGAGGTTCATGTGAACACCAATGGCGACTCATTGAAGACGCGTACCTTTGCTGATCGGCACAGTGCCTTTGCAGTCCGGGTACTGGGAGCATGACCAGAACGGCCCTGATTTTCCCTTACGCCTGAGCATTGAGGCATTGCAATTGGGGCAAGCCGGCCCGGCTTCGACCGGTACCGACAAAGTGAGCGCTCCGCAGTTTGCGATCAGCTGCGTAATCCAGTGCGCCTGCTTGGCAACGAATGCATCCAAGGTCAGACGTCCCGCTTCGATTTCATCCAGAGCCTGCTCCCAGATCGCTGTCATACCCGGATCCGCGACTGCAGCGGGCACTGCCTCGATCAGGGTATGGGCCGCTGCGGAGGCCATCAACGCTCGTTTTTTCTTCAACAAATAACCGCGATCAATCAACCCCTTGATAATGCCAGCTCGCGTGGCTTCGGTGCCGATACCGGTGGTGTCCCGAAGTTTCTGTTTCAGGCGCGGATCGTTGACCAGCTTGGCCACATTTTTCATTGCCTTAATAAGATCGCCCTCGGTGAGCTGTTTGGGAGCAGCGGTGCGCATGGATTTGAGTTCGACGTTGTCCACTGCGCACCGCGTACCCTGCTGTAGGACGGGCAATACCTGGGATTTTTGACCGGGTTCATCGCCTTCGGTTCTGTCGGATAGCAAGCTTTTCCAGCCTTGGACGAGGATCTGTTTGCCAACAGCAGTCAAACGTTCGGCGCCGCACTCCAGTTCGACCTCGGTTCGATCAAACTCGTGATGCGGCAGGAATTGCGCGAGGTAGTGGCTACGAATCAGTTCGTAGACTTGACGCTCTTGTTCAGACATCCGCCCAAGGTTCGCCGGCTCGGTGGTGGGTATGATGGCGTGGTGCGCGGTGATCTTGGCATCGTTCCATGCTCGTGAGCGCAATGATTGATCGACGCTTGCGAGCGCTGGGCTTAACGCAGGATCCATTCTGAGCAGGGCATCGAATACCGCGGCTACCTCGTTGAACATGCTCTCTGGCAAATAGCGGCAATCGCTGCGCGGATAGCTGGTGGCTTTGTGCGTTTCATATAGGGCTTGGGCGATGTTAAGGGTTTCCTGAGCGCCGAGTCCCAGCTTGCGTGAACAGACTTCCTGCAGTGTGCTCAGGTCGAAGGGCAGGGGGGGCGCTTCGCGGAAATGCTCAGTCTGCAGCAAAAGTACTGTGGCGCTTTCATTGCTAGAGATCGCTTGGACGGTCCTACTGGCTAGCGCCCGCCGCAGGCAACGGCCGGCCGCGTCAGCCCCTGAACTGGGTGGTAACCACGACGCGATGAATGGTTGCCCCATTGAGGACAGGTGCACGTCCACGTCCCAGTAGGGCACCGAGACGAAGCTGGCAATTGCCCGATCCCGATCGACCACCAGACGTAACGTGGGTGTCTGGACGCGCCCAACTGACAATACACCGTCGTAACCTGCCCGCCGTCCGAGTAGGGTGAACAACCGACTCAGGTTCATGCCTATCAGCCAGTCAGCGCGGCTGCGTGCGAGGGCTGAGTGATAGAGCGGGAAGGTCTCCTGACTAGACTTCAGTGAGGACAGTGCCTTGTGAATCGACGCCTCGTTGAGTGCGGACAACCAGAGGCGCTCAACATGGCCTCGGTAGTTGCAGCGTTCCAGTAATTCGCGGGCAATCATCTCGCCTTCGCGATCGGCATCGGTCGCGATGACGACGGTGCTAGCTTCGCTGAGCAGGCGCTTGATGATCTTGAACTGTGCCGCGGTCTTGGGTTTGACCTCGACCTGCCAATGTTCGGGAACGATCGGTAGATGATCCAACGACCAGGATTTGTACTGATCGCCATAGGCTTCAGGTGGGGCCGGTTCCAGCAGGTGACCGATACACCAGGTGACGGTTGTCTCGGGCCCGATCAAGCAACCATCGCCACGTCGGCTGGCTCCGAGAACCTTGGCGATGTCACGACCTTGGGAGGGTTTCTCGCAGAGAAAGAGACGCATAGAACTGCTCCGGGTTGAGTTCGGAGCAGCGTTGTTGGAAACAGCAGTGGCGAGCTATGAGAAACCCGAATGACAGGTTCCTCATATTTGTCGATGAAGGCAGCCATGGATAGATCGGGCCTAGGTGTGGCGTGGGGCAGCAGGGCGGATCTTCACGAGCAGCGAGTAATAATGGCAAGAAACTTCGCGTAGGCGCATTTTTTATGCCTAATGCCCGTCAACCTGGAGACGACGGCTCTCTGCGCTTTTTGGACTTTGACGCAGACGACCTGGCATGGTCTGTAGTTTGCTTAACATCTGCCGCAGATGCGGCCGGTTCACTGGATCGTTCCCGCATGACCACACTGTGTACCCGATGGGGTAGGATGCCGACTCGACGGGCCTCGATCTTGAAGGTCACCCGCGCATTGTCTTCGCTGTCCTCCCACTCATCGCGTACGGTACGGCCTTCGACCAGCACACGCATGCCTTTCTGGTACAGCGTGCTCCAGTGTTCCGCCTCGCGGTGCCAGAGCTCAACTGGCGCCCAATAGCCGCCCCGATCTTCATAGCTGCCCTCGCGTGGCACGGGGTTGTCGAAGTACACATTCAGCCGTAGTAAACGCCTTGGCTCGTCATTGCCTGATGAAAACTCCTGGAACTCTGGCGCACTGCCAATGTTGCCTTCGCCGACAAAAAAAGTACTCATCCTGATACCTCCACTGCGGTTGTGAACTGGCGCAGCAGCCGTTCGGCACTGTCCATTTTGATCGCGCAGGTCGTGGCCTGGCGGTAGAGCGAATGCACCACACTCATCTGTAGGTTCAGCGCGATGCGATTGCATTCGAAACGGTGTAATCCCTCGCGTACGACCTGCGGCAAGGCTTTGTTGCAGACCTGGCGTTCCCAGACCGAGACTCCCATACGGGCAAAATCACGGGTGCGCCAACGCAAAAAGGTGCTGCCAGCGCTGGTGTTCTGCAGCACCAATCGGATATCCAGCAGTGAGTAAGGGGGCTGTCCGGCTTGCTGTACAACAACCTCCATCAAGTCACATAACTGCGCCTCGATTTCCCTCGCCATCTGCGCCAGCTGCTCCAACTCCCCCTTACCCTTAAAAGGTTTTAAAAGGCCTTTTAGGGAGGCAGCGTGTTCGAGCTGCCGATAGGCATCCTGTGTCAACGCTTCGAAGGGCATTGGTTGAGCCGGTGTCATGGGACTCATGCTTCGTCCTCCAGCCCAACCACCGCCGCAGATGGTGCTACCGCGTCCTCCACCAACGCATCAGCGTCATCCACCGTCACAGCGCCACGACGAATGATCGGTGGCGCGAACTGGGAACGGCGATGCCCCTCAAGGATGTCCATGGGGGGCAACCCAAACTTTTGCATGGCCGCTAGGGCGCGGGCATTATTTGTGGCCATATCATCGCGCGTAACACCTGCAAGTCGATAACGCTGCGCCTGGCCGAACAGGCTGCGTAGTAGATGGGCACCGTCGTCTATCCAGGCTTCCATGTCTCTGCGACCAATCAAGGCGGTGTGATGGGCCAACAGGGTGTGGCGCACCAGCGTGTCGTAGTCAGTCAGCAGGTAGACGGCGAGAAACCCCAGTTGGCTACCGATGTACAAGGGCAAGGTTACGGGGTGGATATTGAGGTTATCGCTCATGTCGATCTGCGTCGGCAGGTCCCGTCTGATCTGATCCAATTGTTGGGTCAGCTCCAGCATCCCAGCCTTAGCCTGCAGCAGTTTTTCTTCGAGCTGCACGATAGCCCAATCGGCATAAGGGTCGTCCTGAGCGGCGGCTTGTTTGATCAGATTGGTGACGCTGATGTAGCCGGCCATGCCCATGATCGAATGGACGCCTTCACGTGCGGTTCGACCTTGCCAGATACGTGCGGCGTGGTGGGTGTGCAGTGTCAGGGTGATGCTGCTGCGCAACGAGCCCAGGTTGAGTTGGTAATGATCAGCCACGGTATTGTCCTCGCATAAGCTTGGACGGGAACGTTGCGACAGATGAAGGGCAAGGACAGCCAAAAAGCTGAATGCGGTCTGCTCGGTTTGGTTCGAGACGGCTAATTTCTGAGACGCTCGACATTGATGCCAGTGGCATCAAATCTACTGACGTCCAGGGCGTTTGCCGCGCAGCTGACGCAACTCATTCAGGCACGCTTGGGCCAGGGCAGAGACGGGTTCGCCCTGTTTTCTCGGTCGGAGTGAAGGGACGGGTGGCGGTTCTGGAATGGGTAACGATTCAGCCTGACTTGCCCAAGGACGAAAATCGCCTTTCAGCGCTCGCTGGATCAGACCCATCAGATACGCCGCTGGCTTGCGGATACCGCCAGCTGCACATCGCACGCCCGCTTCGTTGAGCACTGCCTGCCGATCCGCTGGTTTAAGCTTGTTCAGCGCCACTGCGACGGCCTGACGTTCGCTCGGGCTCAGTTGCAGTGGATCGGGCCAGTGCAGGTTATCCACAGCAGGGGTCGCGCGCGGTACAGTACAACTACTTTCTTTTAATACAGTACAGGCGGCGTTCGGTTTCCGAACTGCGCCGGAAACATTAGCGTTCAGACCCGGTTCGGAATCCGAACGAGGTCCCACACGATCCCGAACGCTGCGATCGTCACTCAGTTCGGAATCGTGTAGCACTTCATCGGTTACCTGATCCAGTTTTTGCGGTGTCCAGTGTTCGCCCCAGCTCTCAAGTCGGGTAGGTAGTCGACCCTGATCGATATCCGTGTCTTGGCGAATTTCTTCCACAATGTGCTGCGCGACAATACGCACAGCCTTGGTCGCGTGACCGAGGGCGTGTCCTACCAGCTCTAGGTAATCTTGATCCAGCTCCATGGCTTCGGCGGGGGTTAACGGTTCATCGTGCAGGACGTACAGAGAGCCTTGTAGGCGCCCGCTGAGCTGATCGCGGCCACGACTCACCAAGCTGAGCCAGCGGGTCAGCCTGAGCATCGTCAACACGCGAGCGATGGTCTCACGGGAGGCTGATACCCCATAGGGCACGCTCGACAGGTAAGGCTGCAAATCCTCATAGCGCGGTGTAACCATGCCCTGGCCTTGCAACATGATTCGAAACACCTGCCAGGCGTTACGCTCCAATGGCGTCAACCGATTATCCAGCAGCAGGCGACGCGGCACGACTTCATGTGATTGGCCACTGAACAGAAAGGCAACCTGTAGAGCCTGGTTGGAGGGTTGTTCAGTGGTAGGGCGTTCGGGCCAGCGCTCACTCAGCTGTTGGGTGCATTGCAGCAGAACGCGCTGCCAGCGACCAAAAGAGGTAGTGTTCATGTTCCATTGCTGTACTGATCGATCTGTTGCCAAACAATGGTTAGGCTGATCTTTTGCTCCTCCGCCAACATCATCATCGCGTCGAGTTGATCCTCGGCACCATCCTGAGCGCGTAATTGGCACCAGCGCTGCCAGACCGCATGTTCCTGCGCTTCACTCAAGTTCTGGGGGCGACCCTTACGAGTTTCTATCTTGAGCAGGCGTCGGCGCAGGGCCGTTTCCGAATGCGCCAAGCCGAAGCACTGATACATGATGGTACTGCTGGCACCAAGCTTGAGCGCTCGGTTGATCAAGCGCTCGTTCTGCTCGTCGCGTTCGGCCTGGTCGATCAACCGATGTAGCACCGGCGAATCAATCTTGACCTCAACCCAGGGCACGGTGGCATAGGCCAGGCGTGACAGTGTGGTAGGTGGCAAAGATTGCAGCAGGTAGATGTCCTCTTCACCCAGTCCGAGTGCCTTGCAGCGTTGTAGGTTGCCCAGGCGCACCTCGTGAAGGACCTGGGTCAGCATGGCTTGGTTGAGCACATTGAAGGAAAGGTTCATGGCATCTCCCTTGGTGAGTCGTCTTCAGGGGTAAGCGTTAAGTCGATCAGGCGCCGGGCTAAACGAATGAGGCGATACAGTTTTATCAGTAGAGCGTCGGGCAATCGCTCCAATCCTACGTCCACGGCGGGACGATCTGTCAGCGGGAGTTGATAGACCCCCAATAGCAGTTGCCCGAACAGTGCTGAGGGCAATTGCTTGCGATCTTCCCAGTTCACTTCGTCTTGAGCACGCAGTAGGGAAAGGAGCATCAGGTGAACGCCGGTTGCACGAGGCGCTGAAAGATGCAGTTGCTCCATATTGAGGGCGAAGCCCAAACCATACTTCTGATCGATGATGCTCTCGGGATGTCCGGCATAGGCCGCCATTTCCCGGGCCAGTCCAGCAATGGCAAATCGAAGCTGCTCGGGGGTATCCAGTGTTGGTGCGATGATCCAGATGTCGTCGTTCGTGCAGGTTTCGACGGTTGGTGCTGGTTCGGAGGCAGTGTCGCGATCAATCTGTTCGCGAATCTGTTGGACACGTGACGTAGGGTTAACTGCTGATGCGACATTTGTTTCGGGCAGCGTGAGCAGCTCCTCTCGCGCTGTTTCGGTCTGGGTTCTGGTCTTGGTTGTTTGGGGTGAGAGAGGGCCCGCTGCGGTTTCATCAATGCTAGACGGTTGACTGTTCTCTGATGGTGTGACGACAACGCCAGGTGTCCGGAGGTCCCGTTGTGTATCGCTCAGCTCCAGGGACAACATGCGGTAGGACTGTCCGAGTAAGCGGCTCATGCGTTCGAGCAGTTCATCTTGGACTCGCTCAAGATCAAAGGACTCGGGGTCGGCATCAAATTGGCCCAGGGTGTCGAGCCAAAACTCGGGGAACGCAATGGCGTCAGTCGGATAACGATTCCAGGTTTGTTCAGCCTGGCTACGCAGAGCGATCACGCGTTCAATTTTGGGTTTACCCAATCCGGCATACAGGGTATGTGGGATGGCGGGCAGTAGGTATTCGAGGGTGTCGAGCATCCGGCTGATGTGTGACTGTGAAATGGGGTAGCCCCCAGCGGCAAGACGTCGCGCCAGCTCGCGTTGCGAGAGCGTTGCTCCATCTGATTCGAGCATGGTTTTGAGTTTGGCTACTGCCAGAGCACGTTCGATGAAAGTGAGTTGGCCGTGCAGATCGCTTTCGGCCAGATGGCCGAGTAGGGTGGTGACTTCATTGCTCCAGGGCCGGAACAGGCAATGAATGCGAAAGAAGCGCTCGTCGCGGGTTTCCTGCCACAGCTCGCCGAGAATCGCCAATCGCGTATTACCGCCGTTGCGGATGATGAAATAGGTTTCACCCGGGCGGCGGGTAATCGGCGGTGGTTGATCCAGCCCGCGTTCACGGATCGAGGCTTTTATATCGTCATAAAGCGGATTGCGGATGAAGCGTGGGTTGTGCTCGTAGGGCCGCAACTGCTCCAGCGTGACCAGCATAGGGGTGTCGATGACTGGATCGGATAGTCGCTCCAGTTCTGGACCCCGAGGAAAATGGTCCTGGTGCAGTTTGTCGGTGATCTCCTCCTGACTGAGCTTCTTCATTTGAACAGCCTCAGTTAACGCCGGTTACGCAAATGGTCACCGACCTCAAACTTAACGATCTCGGCTGTTCCCGAACCTTCGAAATACCGAGACAGTTTCGCGAGAAACCAACCCATGGCCGAGCGCCCACGCTGCAGGCGAAAGACCACAGTGCAGTACTCTTCACTAGGTGGATGATCTTGCCGAATGGATGGCTGAACGATGATGGGAAACTGATCCAACATCCAAAGACTCCTCGCCAAACGCTGTTGGCCTCAAGGTTGAACAAACAAAATACCGTCTTCGGAATTCGCCTTATCGAACCTCTGCGTATCTACTCAACCTAGAAATCGCTTCGCGCCATTCCGGAAACAACTCAATAGCCAGCGCTTGCATGGTTTCCAATGCTGAGGACGAGCGTCGTTCACGTGACTGGCGAGTCTCGATACGGTGGGCTGGTAGACCAAGGGAGGCGGCATTGAGATAAGCCACTCGGTCTGGAACTACGGTGTCTAGAACTGAGATGTTGGTCACCTTAGCGAAGCTTTCACGCAGGCCATTGATGATCATCCGGCTGTCTACCCGATTGGCGTTCACTTGGTTAAGCAATAGCCGCAAGGGTGGCGGCGAAATGCCCAGGTGACTAAACGGTTCGAGCTCACTGAGCAGCTTCAAGGTACCGCGGCGCAGTTCGCGGGCCGCGAGCATTTCCGGAGTGATAGGGGAAAGGGCGAGATCGGAGGCTAATAGGGCCACCTCCAGCAGGACGCTGCGTGCACCCTGCGTGTCGATCAACAGCAGGTCATAATGGGGGCGCAATATACTTAACAGATTGCGCAGCCGCAGCCGTCCATCCGGGGCGTGTATTAACAGTGAGCCAAGTCGGCCTTGGTCATCGTTGGATAGGATCAGGTCAAGTCCTGTAATCACTGTCTTGGAAATGAACTGCGCAGGGGTTGTTAAGTTGAATGCGATGAACTCGTACGCACCCACATCAGCCTTCTGACTCAAGGCGTAATAGCTGGAGAGGGTGGGTTGGCTATCCAGATCGAGTAGCAGAACACGCAGACCCGCATCTGCCAATAGACCGCCAAGGTTGGCGGCTATTGTGGTTTTGCCTACCCCACCTTTGGTGGAGACCACCGAAATCACACGCATGGCATCAGGCCAGTTTATCTAAGCGTTCAACGACCCACTGCTCAATCTCCAGCGAGTCCCAGCCGACCGCACGCATGCCAATGCGTCTAGCCTGAGGAAATTTACCTTCCTTCATCAAGTTGTAGATGTGGGCACGCTTGAAACCGGTTTTACGCTCTACCTCGTCGCGCCGCATGATATGACGTTCGATTTGTTTTGGCGTCGCAGCAACGGTGGGGGAGGATTGATGGGACATGGTGGTCACTCCTAGAGCCAGATGGCGTTGGGTGGGAAGTGACCTGGATTCAATACCAAAAAACACTGCCGGTCATTGCAATGCAACGTCGGTGATTGCGGTGCAACCCTCATCTTTTGGCTTGGGCGAGACTACGTTTTGCGGCCGCAAATTTCTCATCCAACGATCGCTTGCTCAGCCCTGGTACTCCGTCGTAATACGCGGTTATGGAGTCGACGATGGAAGCCTGGCTATCGAATATAGAGTGCTTTCTTCCTGTTGAGGACGATCCCAGTATGGTATTTACCAGCGCTCCAATTACATTCAGGTAGCTCGCTTTGCTTTGGTTACTGACCTGCTCTTTGTTTTCGGCAAGCACGCGCAGATTCTCGCGCTCCAGCCCAGCTGCTTTGAGCTCATCGATCAGCGTTTGGAGGTGTTTCTCGGTTGCCTTTAACTGCACCTGTAAGGCGTCCCGATCTGCTTGTAATATCAAGTAGGTGCTGTAATGGATCGCAACCTGATCGGCGGCAACTGGGCTGAAAAGGAAGGTGGGGCGCTGATCTGGATGGTAGTGAAACATCCACCGCTTTAAATCCGAATGCCTGACAGTCAGTAATTTAATATCGACGGGAGTACCTGGTGCAACCGTAGTTCCCAGAGCTCCGTAAGGTAGTTCGTGGTTTCGAATGGCATCCAGAATTTTTTCTGTGTTGATGTGCAAGCATGGCCATTGTGGAAAACCGTGGATAATTTGCCCTGGGCTGTCCCATGTTGACTCCAGAATCTGAGCCTCATGAGCAATAAGATCGCACCAGCGTATTGCTGCTTCGATGGGACTATAGAACAGCTTTTCAATCGAGCGGAAGCTATTGAGATCGTACATAGAGGTAGCCCTGTTATCAAAGGGCAGACCCGCTAGGTAACGTCTAAAGATCCAACATTTGATCTAGGCTTCCATGCGGTTGCTGTCCTATATTCCCTGATAAGTCACAATTTCTGTCGTCCTGATGCGTTTTTTCAGGCGGTATGTGAGGGGTGGCTATTCTAAGAATGCCGAGCCGTTCCCCTCACAGGACGGTTAGGACATCGCAAAACAAAACTAAGGATGGACACGATATCGCAACTATTTTTACCTCTCAGCTGTCTCTCCTGCTGGCTGGAGCCCTCATCAACTCCATCCACCGTCATAACTATTTTCGAGGCGCTGATGCAGGTGCCGGCCTTGTTCAACGTCCAATATTTCGGAGACCATCAGACCACACAGGAACCCTCGCATTTGATGATATGTGTTCACCGCTCCCGCATGATTGAGGGCCTTCCAGCGATATGCTTCGACCTGAGGTCGTAAAAGGGGCAGCTCTTCTCTATCGTCCACCAACTGGCACAAGTCATCAAAAAACTGGTTGGCGGCCGCGATGGCGGCGATGACTTGTAGGGACTCATACATAAATCGACCTCCTTCCCGTTGCTACCTGCCTGGAACGGAAAACTGACGATAATGCGGACCTCGCCATCTATGTAGCTTAGAGCGCAGCCGTGATCTGCAGCTGCGTATCACTATCACCACTATGCGTTTCTGACATCGCTTTATCTCCGTGCCCAAGGCCTTTTTTTTGGATGGTAGACGGGTATGCATCGTTAGGTCTCACATTCGTTTTAGAAGATACGCGCTTCCTGCTAACAACTGACTTAAACGAACCCGCTCGCTTGATGTACTGCCTAGCATGGCTAGTGAGTGGCCCGTAGACGGTACTGGCGTTCAATGGGGGTTAGGTGAAGATCCTTCTTCTGATAGGTGCTAGCTAGGTCATGAAATCTACGATCCAGCACTAAAGTTGCCGACAGGGCTTGGCAGCCCAGGCCTAAGGCGACAACTGCAGGAGAAAAACGCCATAGCCCCAAAGGAGAAAATGTCTATGGCGGACGGCCACTTGCCTAATAAATAGGATTACTCCTATTTATTAGGCAAGTGGCCGCTAAAACGGTTTTTTACTACTTGTGCCTCTAGCTTGTCATCTATTTATCAAGATTGTATGAAGAGTCTATCAATTTCTTATCAATGGCCGGATATTCAGAGACTTAGATGATGAGTGGTCGATCAATCTGTAGTGATATTCAAATGCGACCCTTTGGCAGATAAGACTTGGACTACTGATCGCTGGCCGTTATGTCTGCACTTAGTTGCTTGACACGGACTGGGACCTTAAGCATGTACCCCAGTCTCATTAGGCGAAATCTATATTCGAATAGCGTGGAGGCTATCCACAGCTCTCTGAGCCTGAGAGCTGTTGCTCCAGCGCAGCCATTCGCCATGCCGCCGCAACAGTTATTAGTACGGCTGCTTCGGTCTATTTTTGATATATCATTATGAATCAATTGGTTGGAGTGTTTTTTGGCGAGAACAGTATTTTTTTTATAAAAATTGACGTCTTAACGAAAAATTCACAATAACTCGACCGTTTATTAATGGGCTCGGCCTAATTTGAGAGGCCATGATAATAAAAAAGGTGCTGTGATGGCCCAAACGTCCACGTTCGAGCGCTCGCTTATCCTCAGCAAGCTTGAATTGTATGCCGAGCGGCTTGCTGAGCTAGCGTTCAATCTTAAACGCTCAGGCCATCCCCATGATGCCGTGAAGCTTATGGTCGAGGTGGAGCAGTTGATCAACGTAATAGATCGCCTAAAGGCAATAGATATTGATTAATCTGTGATTAGCGCCCGGTTTTGAGCTCATCGTTCTGAGCAAGGTGAACATCCTAGGTCTCGCTGGATAGGCCTTTTTGTCGCAGAGGCCCGCCATCAGGTCGGAGATAGACAAGTCAACGTGCATCGGATCCGAATGCAGCGGGTAATCCACACTCAGTATCTCGACTCCGCGAATTGATCGGCATCGGCCTGATCCAGCCCTGGAGCGATGTGGGGAGTTGTAGGACACACTGTAGCTGTTTAAGCTCTACACTTACTTGGTCAGGCTTCGGGCCTTAGCAGGGCGTACCAGCGTGAGTCACTCTAACCCGCGTTCGCAGGAACTGTGCGCAGAATGCTTTAGCAAGGCACTAAATATACGGCGGCCCTATTATTCAAAGAACACATGCGCTGTTGTTGGTCTTCCGGTTGCGAAGTGGCTGTAGCTGGCGGGTGTAAGGCTTCCTCTGCTTGAAGTCTATTCTGCTGTAGCTGAGTGGCCGCAAGCTTTTGTCTCAGCGGTTGTAGGGCTCTAGGACTGTTAGGCGAAATCTTCTCCAATTCGGCATCAGTTTCCAAAACAGATGGCCGAAAAATCCCCATGGTGACCAATTGCCGATCCTGCTCAAGCGTGCTCATGGGTTTGCGAGCGAGAGTGTCAGAGTTGTTACGGCGCATCCGCCCTAAATGCCCACGGCAGACAAAACCATCACGAATTTTCTTGTGGTGCTCATGTGATTTCTCCCTTCACAGTCTTTGCCCAATGGAACGCAACGCTACGACAGAGGGGAAAGCTCGTCTAGCGCCGCTCATGCAGTTCAATCTGCGCTGAAGTGGCGTGAAGAGCGTCCGATCGGTTGCAATAGCGCCGGCGTTTCGTCGGAGCATTACTTCCAATGGTAATCATCCGTACTCTCGCTCAAGGCTGGGCCCGTCGGCGAGACATCGGTCACATCGAAAAATGGTTGCGACCGACGCCCGGTATCGCCCAGCGCCGGGAAGGCGTCCTCAGTCGGACGCTTCCATGTCTAAACGTGCTGTTCTTTCTCCTTGTTGGTGATCCGCTCCCCGATGGCGCCCGCGAAAAGCAGGTCATACAACACTGGGATCAACCCTAATGTAACTAAGGTGCCGAGTGCCAAACCACCAATTAGCGTGATCGCCATGCCTGTCCACAAAGGGCCGGCAAACATCATCAACGGGATCAGTCCGACAATGCAGGTCAGTTTGGTCATCAAGATAGGCCTTAGCCGTTCTACTGCTGCCGTCAGGACAGCATCGTGACGGGATTGGCCTTCGGCGACACCCACCTCGATTCGCTCAAGCAGCAGCACCGCGTTATTCACAATGATCCCTGCCAAGGACAGCAATCCAAATGTGGCCATAAATCCAAACGGATAGCCGGTCACCACCAATGCCAGCGCGGCGCCAATCAGTACAAATGGGATACTGGCAACGATGATCAGCAGTTTTCGGAACGAGTTGAATTGCCAGGCGAACAGTAACAACATCGACAATACGGCAACTGGCATATATTGCACTAACGACTCATTGGCCTCAGCGGACTCCTCCATCTCCCCGCCGATTTCCATATGATACCCAGGTGGAAGTTTAAACTCTGCCACCTTAGGTGCAATCTGCGCGACTAGGGTCGCCGCCGTCAGTTCGGGATTACGGCCTGAGATGGTAATGGTCCGGTTTAAGTTCCGACGCTGAATCGCAGAGGGCTCCGAACTGAGTGTCACCTGCGCTACAGCCGCCAGCGGAACCGGCGAGCCGTTCGCTTGCGGGTAGATCAATGTGCTACCCACGTCTTCAGCTTGGTCACGCTCAGTCATCGACCCACGCAGCATGATAGGCACTGTCGTGTCATCGTCATGGATCTGAGACACCTGTGCGCCTGAGTATCGAGTCTGTAACGCTTGAGCGACATCGGCGCTAGTCACGCCAGCGCGTCGGGCGCGCACCTGGTCAACCACCACTTCGTAACGTGAGATTCGAGCATCCCAATCGTCCTGCACGTTGACCGTGCCTGGCAGACCATGCAAAGCCTTAGCTATATGGTCGGCCGCTGCACGTAATACGGTCTCGTCCGGTCCGCTGATACGATAGACCGCTTTTCCAGACTCGGTGGTGCCCAGCGAAAATCGTTTTGGCTCAGCACGCACTTGCGGGTACGCCTCAAGCATATGGTTGCGCACACGAGCGATCACCGCATCCATGTCGCTGCCTTGGCGCACACTGATGGTGAAGTAGCCGGCGTTCGTCGCAGGCAGCGGTGGATTTAATCCCAGTACGATGCGTGGGCCACCGTCTGAGACGTAGCCGATGCTGTCGACAATTTCTGGATTTTCCTGGTCATTCGCTAGCCAGTTGCTGATGTCCTTGACGGTCTGCAGTGTCTGACGAGAATCGGTACCCGGTTCTAGCGTCAATGGCATCTGAAATTGCAGCCGATCTGATTCAGGCAAAAAACTGTAGGGGAGGGACGCGAGTACCGCAACGGCTCCAGTCAGCATAACCAGCATCACGGCAATGAACATCAGTTTATGGAGCATAAGCGCTTGGATAACGCGTCGATAGCCCCGATACAGTTTTGAATCGTAGGCTGCCTGATTATTGTCTGCTGGGGCGTGAGCTTTGGCAAAGTAAAGGCATAACAAGGGTGTCACCGTCAGGCTCAATACCCACGACCCCAGCAGCGTTACAGCGAGCACTATCGGAAGTGATCTCAAGTACTCATTTGTGCTGGTCTGCCCTAGGAAAAAAGGTGAAAACGCCAACACAATAACCAAAGATGAAGTCAATAGGGGAATCGCTAGCGTACGCCCTGCCTCTATGCAAGCAGAGCGACGTTCCTCTCCGGCCTGAAGACGTCGTTCGATGTCTTCGGCAATCACAATGCCATTATCCACCAGAAGTCCCAGGGCGATGATGATCGCTGCGATGGACACCGTTTGCAGTTCGACCTTCAGCGCGCTCATGACAATTAATGACCCGAGAATGGTTAGCGGCACGATTGCCCCCACCACAAGCCCGGTGCGCCAGCCCAGAAACAACATCACCACAGCCATCACGATAATGACCGTCTCGGCCATCACGCTATTCATCTTGCCCATTTCACGCTGAACCACGTCGGCCTGGAAGGTCACGACGTGTTGGGAAAAACCGGCCGGTAGTTGTTTGGCGATTTCGTTCAATCGTTGGCGTAATTGGAGGCCGAAAGCTGCGATGTTCTGGCCGGATGCCATCGAAACGGCAAGTACGACGGCCGGTTGCCCCTCATAAATTGCCGCCGTTTCCGGCGGATCGGCTGGCATCAAACGAACGTCTGCCAATTCACCCAACGCCACAACTGTTGTGTCATTGCCCCTCGGTGCGGAGATCAGAAAGCGACGCAGGTCGTCCTGAGTTCGCATCTCACCGGTAGTCATCACGGTGAAAGCTGATCCGGAAACAGAGGGCAGTCCTCCAGGCGTCACAACGTTTTGAGTACGCAGTTGCTCCAGTACAGCATTGGGACTCAGCCCGAGGCCAGCCAGGCGCTGGCGGTCAAATTCCAGGTAGATGCGTTCTTCTTGCAAGCCGTATATAGAGACACGTTCAACGCCTGGCAATGCGTAGAGCTGCTCACGAGTATTTTTAAGTTGCTCGCGTATTTCGCTCATGCTGAAGCCGGGCGCGGTAACTGCGACGGACGCCACGGCCACGCGGCCGAAATCATCATCAACAAACGGCCCCAGGCTGCCCTGCGGGTACCCTGCAGCTGCCTCGTTCGCCTTAGCGCGTACACGCTGCCATAGCGCACTAAGGTCTTTGACCTGGTCGTAGGCAGTGATCTGAATCATCGCGCTTCCGGGGCGCACGGTTGTGATGATCTTTTTGATGCCCGCCAGTTCACGTAACTTTTCTTCGGTCGGTCTGGCGAGCAAATTTTCTATGCGCTCTGCCGGCATACCCGGAAAATAAATTGCAACGAGCGCGTCACGAATGGTGATCGTTGGCTCTTCTTGGGAGGGAAACCGCAGAAACGTCAATACCCCGCCTATCAAAATTAGCAGTGCGGTAAATAAGGTCAGCCGGCTCGCGCCGAGTGCGCTTCGAGTCAGGTTCATAAGGCTTTGTCTCGGCCAATGTGTGTGGCGGGTTGATACAGACGTACCGCCTGACCATCAACCAGGAATGCAGCGCCTGCGACCACGACGGTTTCGCCGACGGCAATGCCGTCATGTACGAGTATTCGACCGTTTTCCACCGTTTCGGGGGTGATCTCGCGACGGCTGACCTTGCCAGTGCCTGCGTCGTACACAAAGACACTTGCTTGTTTGCTATTTGTTTGCGGGATAAGTGCTGTCACCGGCACAGAAGGCGCACGCGCTTGCGTTATTGGCAACGTAATTAGCACCGTCTCGCCGCTGCGCAGTTCGCTGCTTGGTTCGACTGGACGGAATATGGCTTGAACCAGCGCGCCATTCTCCAGGCGGCTGGACAGGCTTTCCAATCGGATGGAGATGGCGTGCGCAGGGTTTGCGTTTGTATAGGCCGATGCGACATCTCCTGGCTTGAGTGTAGTGACCAACGCCGCAGGAAGCATGCCGACGACTTCAGCCTTCTCGGCGCCCTCAATCTGAAGCACGCTTTGTCCTGCTGTCACATCTACGAAAGGTTGAACTGAACGAGCGACGATGCGTCCATTAAATGGCGACACAATGGCGCTGGTGCGCACGGCTCGACTGGCCAGCGCTTCTGTAGCCTTTGCGCTGTCCAACTGCTCTTTGGCACTCAGGTAGGCTGCGCGAGCAGCGGCGAGGGTCGCGGGTGAGATCACCCGATCATCAAACAATGCTTGTTGCTGGCGGAAATTCAGCTCTCGTTCGGCTTTTTGCGCGTTGGCGGCGCTCACGTCCGCACGCGCCTGTTGTAGTTTGAGTTGTGCAGGCTCTGGATCAAGCCGTGCAAGTGTTTGTCCGCGCCGAACCGTATCGCCGACATCCACGGCAATGGAGGCTATACGGCCTGAACCTTCAAAGCTCAGATCAGCGCGTTGTTCAATCCGAATCCTGCCCGTGATAGGAAGGCGATTGCCCTGGCTATCACGTACGGTTTCAACCTTCACCGAACGGGGTGGGGTTTGTGGGGGCGGCGTTGAACTGCCGCATCCCGCAATTAGACTTAACATCATTAGTAACGGTACAAAAGGCGCGCGAGGGGCATGGATCACGACATGTATTCCCGATGTTTGATAGTTAAGCGACCGCCGTCTAGCGGGGTCAGAACGTATAACTGATGGAGGTAACGGCGCTCAGTGCGCCTTTGCGTTCGATCAGAGGGCTGTCCTCAACTTTTCCGCCCAATTCCGATGCGGTTACCAGCACATACGTTGACCAGTTTTCGTCAAATTTATGAGTCCAGTTCGCGTTCAGAGAGTACTGATTCAGGCCGCCTCCAGGGGTAAATGAGGTAAACCTCGATTGCTGAGATTGCTGACCAGTTACGCCGAAGTAGGCCTGGTTGTAGCGATGATCAGCAGCTCGGACGTCAAGCCCAAGCACAATGATGTCTCTTGACTGGTTCAATACCGTCGCTTCGAGCCCGGCGCGATAGCGTGTGCCCCTTTCTCCGCCATCCAGCGCAAATTCAGCTTCGCCATTGACCGAGAGCCACGGCGTCAATTGCTGACTTAGATACAGAATACTGGTGGCTGTGCTGTCGACCTCGCCCATGCCTGAGAGTCGGTTAGCCCCAGGTCTGAAGTCGCTATTGCGATCATCCCTGCCAGCGTCGTAGAAAAATGACTGACTGATGTAGAAGCCGGAAGGCGACTGCCATTGCAAGCCTAGCCCTCGATAGGTATCAACAAAAAAAATGCCACGGCTTAGCGAGAGAACCGGAACCGGTACACTCCGGTAATCCTTTGAGCCCATGTAGCGGGGCCCACCAGCAACACCGACACCGACGCTGGCTTGAGTTTCGCCCCCAAAGATGCTGTCGGTGATTGCAGCTGTTTCAGCCTGCGCCTGAAGAGCCAGCGGCAAGGACATCACCGAACCGTAGAACACTTGGGCAACAGAGCGTCGTAATGCGTATGCAGAAAGTTTTTTCATGATTTTTTTCCTAACGTTGCTGGAGCGTTCATGCTTACGCCATAGAAGGCGTGGAAAAGGGCGATACGATTGAGGGCTAAGTCCCGTTGCGCGAAAATACCGTCGATGCGGGTTCGGTGGAGCCGCAGGCGTGCCGACAACAGCCGCGGTTGGTCCTCCCATCCTGCGTCGAAGCGCGCAGTCGCTCGCCGAACACGTTCATCCTCTATGATCCCCAGTCCACGCTCGCTGCGCACTCGTTCAATCAGCGCGTTGCGGGCTGTGAGCACATCGGATACTTCTCGGAACGCTGATTGCACGGTTCTTTCGTAGTCGGCCACAGCCGCCTGTTTACGTAGCTGTGCCAGATCGAGATTGGCGCTGTTACGGCCATGATTGAAAATGGGCAGCGTGATTTGAGGAATGAAGGTCCAAACGCGGCCACCTGCATCGAATAGGTTTCCCAGACCATCGCTGGCAGTACCCAATGAGGTACTCAACGTAACTGATGGAAAGAACGCGGCTCTGGCTGCGCCGATGTCAGCATTGGAGGCCCGTAGCTGCTCCTCTGCCTGAAGGATGTCGGGACGTTCAAGCAGTACCTCAGAGGGCAAAGAATTCAACCAGTCGAGCGACTCATTCGGGTTGGCCAATTCTTCGACCTTGCCCGCAGGGGACGCGCCGGCGTAGCCAGTCAGCAACTGCAGCGCATTTCGTGCGGCAGCCGCGTCGGTTTGAGCCTGCTGCATGGTTGTGTGTGAGTGTTCGGTGTCGCTGCGTTGCAGGTTCACTTCATCTTCAGATAATGTCCCAACGTCTTGTTGGCGTTTGGCCAGATTGAGCAGGGTCAGCGTATCGAGATATGCGTTTTGCAGTTGTTGCGCTTGAGCCGCTGCTGCGCGGTCAATGACATAGGCACGTAGAACTTCTGAAATCAGAGCACCGCGAAACGCGCGTTGTCCTTGAGCACTGGCCAGATACCGATGCCTGGATGCGTCGGAAAGACTGCGAACCCTGCCAAAGAAATCCAGCTCGAAATCCGATGTACCAATGGTCGCAGCACTCAATTTCTGTCCGTAGCGAGCGTCGAGGCTGGGATCATTGAATTTCTGCCGGAAGCGTTGGACTGAGGCGTTCACGCTGGGTAACTGCTGTGCACGATCAATTCGATTTAGCGCGCGTGCTTGTTCGACCTGGAGCGTTGCGACTTTAAAGTCACGATTGTTAGCCAAAGCACGTTCGACGAGCGGGACAAGATCATCGCTTGTCGAAAACGCCGTAAGAAAAAGGTGTTCCTGGGGAGAGAGCGGCTCCGATCGTCCTTCCGGAACCTTCGAAGTGGGAACAGTCGAGCTGTCAAATCGTGCTGGAATCGGTGCTTCAGGTCGCTGGTACGTTGGTGCCAGTGAACAAGCAGATAGACTGATGACTACAGGGAGCAGCACCCCGAATACCAGTATCACACTGCGTCGGAAGAAACCGGTCTGATTCTCTGTTGGTAAGAAAGTAGCCATCAACTCAACCATTCGCTGTTATCTTGGAGTGAGATGGTGGCAGCAGACTTTCAAGAATCGTTGCGGAAATTATCAAGGTTTTATTAAGAGGCTCGTATGGTAGGTAAAAGAATACTGGTGGTTGAGGATGACGCCTTGAGTGCAAGTACGCTTGAGGCCTACCTTCGCCGAGACGGTTTTGAAGTGGCTATTGCTGAGGACGGTCTTCGGGGTGTTGAAATGCACTCACGCTGGAAACCGGATCTGGTGTTGCTGGATGTCATGCTGCCCAAGTTGAGCGGCACGGAAGTTCTTTCCGCTATTCGCCGTTTGGGTGACACGCCGGTCATTATGGTGACCGCAATCGGTGATGAGCCTGATAAGTTAGGTGCACTTCGCTATGGGGCGGATGACTACATAGTCAAGCCTTACAACCCGAAAGAAGTTGTCGCCAGAGTGGTCGCTGTGCTGCGCCGAACAGACTCCAGTCGTCTTATATCAAAAGATCAACTACGCGATGGTGCGCTGTTGGTGGATCTTCAAACATTTACCGCGCATGTTGAAGGTCCGGAGCAGGGCAGTGTTGTGTTGGACCTTACGCCTACGGAATTTAATATATTGGCGACGTTGCTGAGAGCTCCCTTCAAAGCATTTACCCGTGGTGAACTGTTGGAGGCGTGCTTACCAGAGAGCGGAGCTTTAGATCGAGTCATCGACGCGCATATCCATAATCTTCGTCGCAAGCTGGAGACCAATGGTGTCGCCAATGTTTTGGTTACCGTGCGGGCCGTCGGCTACCGGTTCCGGGGGGCGCAGTGAAATTACCGTTTTCGCGTAAACATCGCTCGACACTCTGGTACTGGGTCTGCTTGCGGATGAGTGCGCTCGCACTAGGTGTCATCTTCAGTATCGCCTTTGGAATGTGGCTACGATTTGCAATTTGGGATTACAGCACGACCCAGCAGATCCCCGCGACGATACGACCCGAACTCGAGGAGCTTCGCGCAGATCCGCATCACAATGAGGCTCGCTTATGGGAGCTATTCCAACGTTATTACGATGTACGTGACTTTCTCCCCGGTATCGCGAGCCGTGATTGGCTGTGGCTTGCCTCATTCATCATGATCTCAATTCCCGTGGTTATTTTAGGCGGGTTATTAGCCTCTCGCCCTCTGTCTCGGCAGTTTTCAGATGTGGCCCGTGCCGCTCGAAGGGTAGCGCAGGGCGATTTTTCGGTACGTGCGCCGAGCGTCCCAGGTGCCCCTGCCGAGATTATAAAACTGGCGAAAGACTTCAATAGAATGACTGCCAAGCTCGAGCAATACGAGCGTGAGATCCGGGTATCCAGTGCCGTACTTGCCCACGAGTTAAGGACACCTCTTAATGCAGCGGCAGGGCGTGTGCAAGGCATGCTGGATGAGGTCTTTCCCAGTGATCCGCAACAGTTGATGCTTGTCAAGGGCCAACTTGATCAGTTGAATCGGCTGGTGGGTGACCTGCATCTATTGTCTCTAGCCCGCGCGGGTCAGCTAGCGATGGAGAAAAGTCTATTTTCGGTGAGTTCGCTGGTGTCGGAGCGACTTGAGTGGGCATCACCTCAACTTGCTGTGGCTAATGTCATCACCCAGGTCGATGTTGGGCCTGAGTTAATGTTGCTGGCTGACAGAGATCGGCTTGGCCAAGTCCTTTCCATTTTGATCGATAATTTGATCCGCTACGCCGCACAGGGTCAGTGCTTAGAAATAAAGGTCAGTCAATGTGAAAGTGCGCTTCACCTGATTGTTGCCGATCGGGGACCTGGGGTGGAGGATGACCAGTTGACGCGTATATTCGACCGTTTCTGGCGAGCGGAAAGTTCTCGCGCCCGTCCTTTGGGAGGGACTGGGTTGGGCTTGTCAATTGCTTCCGCTATTTGTGACGCTCACGGCGGTTCTATCAGCGCATACAACCGTGAAGGGGGTGGGCTAGCCATTCGCATGTCAATTCCCTATGGCTGATTCAGGAGGAAGAGCATGTCGCTTGCTCACTGCTTGGATCAGCGATTAATCAAGCAACAGCAATGTGCCAATAGCATGCTTGAGATTGCCTAACCTTCCTGCTCGGTGAATTATTGAGGCTGTGACGAGTATAAGCGCGGCTCTCGAGTGCGTCCTGACAGCGCTGAAGGTGGGTAGCAGGATTCTCGGTCCTTGGCCGGCAAAGCGTACTCGAAGCGACGAAATCAGGATCCGATTAACGTCCGAATAGCATCTTGATCAAATCTTGATATTTTCCAAATCGTTTATTGAAAAACAGCGTGTAGCCTTGTTCCGAATGCTTAATGGTGTGCCGGCGTGGTTTATGTTGGTGTGCACTTTTTATTCAAGTCAGTGAGCATGTCTAAGTCCGCTTTCTGCGCTTGCGTATTAATCGAACTGACTGCCGGAACAACGTTTAGGAACACTCTTATGCATCAGTGTGATGACTGGATTATCTGTGAGCACTGCGATTCAGTCTTCGAATCCTTGCCGCTGAAGCCAGGTCAGACATCCATTTGCACGCGTTGCGATGGTGTGCTCCAGCAAGGTTCAGCGCTGACGATTGAGCAGTTGTTTGCAATCTCGATAGCCAGCGCGCTTTTGTTCGTATTTGCTAATGTTTTTCCCGTAATCGATATAAGTTTTCAGGGTGCGGGTAATCAAGCAACATTGTGGTCATCCGTATGGGCGCTTGCACGAGGAGATATTACGCCAATTGCCTTCGTAGCAGGTGTATGCATCATACTAGCCCCAGGGCTGCAAATTGGTCTCTTGTGCTGGTTACTTGGATTTGCCTACCAGGGTAGGCGTGCACCGGGGTTTAAGGGGTGTATGCGGCTTTTAGTGAAGTTGAAGCCCTGGAGCATGCTGGAAGTATGTCTGCTCGGTATTTTGGTCGCCATCATTAAACTAAGCGGGCTGTTAGATGTGCGCCCAGGTATGGGTCTGGTTGCATTAGTATTACTCTGTATTGTGAGCATCATTGTCACCAGCAAAAGTATGCAACGGCTATGGGATGAGGCAAAGGACGTATGACGATTCAACGTCCGCCAATTGCTTCAGAGTTGCAACTGGTTCTCTGTCACACCTGTAAGAAGGCAAGTTCCAGTGATGCATTAATTTGTTCGCGCTGTGGCGCGACATTGCATAGACGCAAACCCAATAGCCTTGTTAGAACCTGGTCACTTCTTATAACGGGCTTGCTATGTTATGTGCCCGCCAATTTGTTGCCGGTGATGCGCACCGATATTGTCGGTAATGGCCGCGAGAGTACGATCATGAGTGGTGTGCTCGAACTTTGGAAGGGCGGGGCATGGGACATCGCGGCGCTCATTTTTATAGCCAGCGTTGTAGTGCCCTGTATGAAGTTTCTGATTATGTTCGTGTTACTCATGAGCACCCAACGACGTAGCCGATGGCGCACCTTGGAGCGCGCTCGTCTCTATCGCGTCGTAGAGCGCATTGGCTACTGGTCGATGCTTGACGTGCTGGTCGTCGCTTTGCTTGCCGCACTGGTGCAGTTTCAAATGCTGAGCAATATCGAGCCACGAATTGGGATTGTTTTTTTCGGCCTTGTCGTGGTCTTCACCATGATGGCCTCTATGAGTTTCGATCCCCGTCTTATCTGGGATGCTGAGGTTGAAGATGTCTGATCAATTTAATGTCAAAACTCAACGAAAGCCTGAAGCGCCGGGTGTAAAGGATCGAAGTAAGGGGGTCTCGTTGGTTTGGTTACTACCCATAGTGGCGGCATTAATTGGCTTATCGATGGCGGCGCACAGCATCCTGTCAAAGGGGCCTGAAATAAAAGTGACCTTTCTCAGTGCTGAAGGCTTGGTTGCTGGAAAAACACAGGTCAAATACAAAAATGTTGTAATTGGGCAAGTCTCCGACATTACCTTGAGCGACGATCGTGACCACGCGGTGGCAACTATTCAGTTAGACCAAGCCGCCAAGGCGTTTACGGCTCAGGATTCACGTTTTTGGGTGGTTCGCCCTCGAATCGGCGCGCAAGGTATTTCAGGCGTGGATACGCTTTTGTCTGGCGCCTTCATCGGAGCTGACCCTGGCGAGTCCCATGACACTAGAATCGTTTTTAAGGGTTTGGAAAGTCCACCGCCAATTACCTATGGACAGAAAGGCAAGCGCTATACATTGAGTGCAGATGACCTTGGCTCATTGGATGTTGGTTCGCCTGTCTATTACCGTCGCATCGAAGTTGGACAGGTCGTTTCATATCAGTTATCCGCCGACGGTAAGGGCGTAGAAATCGAAATTTTCGTGACTGCTCCGAATGATGCCTTTATCACCACAGGCACTCGTTTCTGGAACGCCAGCGGTGTGGACGTCAGCTTTGGAGCGGATGGGCTGAAGGTTAATACTCAGTCAGTCGCCTCGATCGTGTCGGGCGGCATTGCGTTTATGGAGCCGCCCTATGGGAATGATGCGAAGGCAGCAGACGAGCGCGGCGCGTTTCCACTCCTGAATTCAACACATAAGTGCAACGCTCACCCCTGTATGCACTTCGTACGGCGTCTTCCAGCCCAAGCGCTTGCGCGGGCGTAGATTGATCCTCGCTACTGTCCGATTGACGGCTTCGACGGTC
>NZ_JCBCUW010000038.1:0-60375 GCF_059862525.1 Pseudomonas sp. MF08875 | reverse complement strand
TGACCGTCGAAGCCGTCAATCGGACAGTAGCGAGGATCAATCTACGCCCGCGCAAGCGCTTGGGCTGGAAGACGCCGTACGAAGTGCATACAGGGGTGAGCGTTGCACTTATGTGTTGAATTCAGGTAGGGGTATCGTTTGTGCTTCTCTTCGTTTGCTGTGCTCCAATCGCTCTGGGTCATAAGTTTTGCGGATTTCTGATTGGTCAAAAATACAATCAAGTAACCTGTGCCGGATGATTTCTGGATTTTCTGTTCAACTTTGTGCATCAATTCGTCTGCTTCTTTTTTTGTACTAATCCAACGTGTATCGACAATGTGCAGGTCGTATAAAAGTCGAGGAAAGTTCAGGATGTGCTGTACGCCATGGCCGGCGAACAGATTCACATGCGCAGGTGGGTCCTGGGCATTGCCTGACGAGTAATGATCCTTGTGGTAATGAACCTCAGGATGCTGTGGGGGCTGTTTACGCAGCCTTTCAGGAAGGTAAAAGTTCGAATTATGGTAGTTTGATGGCATTCCTTCATCCGGCAAGTTGGCGGTGGAGCTGTTAGCTAAATTTTCTTGCTTTAGCTTCTCATCGATGATTTTTATAAAGTGTTTGCCTTTCTCAAAGTCGGACGGCGCATAAAGTGACTTGTAGTTGAAGTTTAGGGTGGCAAAGAACAACAAAATCAGAAAAAACGGAAAGATAATCAGGAACCAGACATAAACCTGGCGTTCCTGGAAATCAAGGAAAGGAAGCGATACGGCCGCCGACGTTTCCGAGAGGGTAGCGAAGATCGCGATGATCGTCATGGGAGTGGTGCTTTTCTTTGGTGGTGTGGTCATTTTCTTTCACTTTTATATAGAGGCTTCTAGTGGTTGGTTGGGACGTCTTTATGATGTGGTGGGTGAGATGTTTTGTGGAATGATTATATTTTCGGCAGATGAGTTACTTATGGTTCCTTATAGATGATTCTAGACGTGTTCCAATCAGGGAGAAGTTTTTTTGATGGCTGAAGGGAGAAAGGTTTGGCTGTTAAATGTAATTTCGCGGATCTGAAGTCTGAAAGCTGTGTAGTCTATTTCCTTGAAGGTGCTCTCGTGGCTTTTGGTAACTCCCAGTTTGTTGATGATTTTATTTAAATGTAAGACTTGTTGAGTTTTATTTTGTATGGGTGGGCTGAATTGTTACTCTGTTTTTCTGTCGGTACAGAAAATATGAATTTTTTATGACTATGCCGACTTTGTTAATACTCTGGAACAAAAAGTGATTTGGCGGGTGTTGTGATCGGACTGATTCACGACCGGTGCTTGACTCTAACTGATACAAAGTAGCGTGTAACACAGGCTCGAATACCCGCGATTTAATTTAAAGACACACCATTTTTAATGTTTTTTTGTAGTCCAAATCCGTGATGCTTGTAGGGAAGGTCTCTGGCTGTTAGTGGCCGGGGGGTAGGCCATCCCAAGGGGTAAATGACTAGGCTATTGTGCTGACTCTAAAAATTCGAACAGCGAAAATTGGACTTGCCCATGAATAAAGTGCTGATCGTGGATGATCATCCCGTCATACGTCTTGCTGTACGCATGCTGATGGAGCGCCATGGCTATGAAGTCATTGCGGAAACGGATAATGGCGTTGATGCATTGCAACTTGCCCGCGAGCATATGCCCGATATTGTTATCCTGGATATCGGCATACCCAAGCTCGATGGCTTGGAAGTTATTGCGCGACTTACCTCCACTGCAATGCCTTTCAAGGTGTTGGTACTCACCTCCCAGGCTCCCGGACATTTCTCCATGCGGTGCATGCAGGCCGGAGCCGCGGGCTATGTCTGCAAGCAGCAGGACTTGACGGAGCTGCTCAGCGCCATTAAGGCCGTGCTTTCCGGCTATAGCTATTTCCCCAACCAGGCCTTGCACACGGTGCGTTCGAGCCTTGGCAATGCCAGTGAGGCCGATATGGTCGATCGCTTGTCGGGGCGAGAAATGATGGTGTTGCAACAACTGGCCCGTGGGAAAACCAACAAGGAAATCGCCGACGGGATGTTCCTCAGCAACAAGACCGTTAGCACTTACAAAACCCGCTTGTTGCTCAAGCTCAATGCTCGTTCCCTGGTTGATCTGATTGAGTTGGCGCAACGTAATGGTCTGGTTTGAGGCCAGGTAAGAGCGCGCGACCTGCACCGGTTGTTCGGTAGGGTTCGTGTTATCGGCTTGAAGTGACTGCTCAGGCACTGACAGTTGTGCGCCAGGGGGGAGTGGCGGCGGGACGTTGGGGTTGAAACGAAGACGGTGCTGAAGGTGCTGCGCAGTTAACAAAAAGCCTCCACTTTGGGAGGCTTTTAAGGTTTAGAGATCAAAGTCGTAATCCGCAAGTTGCCTTTGTAGACGCCGTTCTTCGAGAAGATTGTCGATGGTGCGGCGCTTGCTGAGGTTGGTCTTGGCGACCTCTACCACGGGTTCGGCATCTTCTACTTCGGTGGCGGTGAAGTCGTCGTCTATGTCGGGTTGTTCTTTACCAGCGCTCATCGGTTAACTCCAAGCTTGGGCTGCCGTTGGCGCCCCTTATAGCGACAATCCGCTGGCGGGTAAAAAAGATTTTTTCAATCGATTGATAAGCTAACTCTATGGCAGCTCAATCGTCCGAGTTTTTTTCCTTGTATTCGCACAGGTCTTCGATTCGGCAACTACCACAGCGGGGCTTGCGTGCCTGGCACACGTAGCGCCCGTGCAGGATCAGCCAATGGTGCGAGTCCAGCAGGTACTGTTTGGGCACGAATTTCATCAGTTGTTTTTCCACTTCCACCACGTTCTTGCCCGGCGCCAGGCCGGTGCGGTTGCTGACGCGGAAGATGTGGGTATCGACGGCCATGGTCAACTGGCGAAATGCGGTGTTGAGCACTACATTCGCGGTCTTGCGGCCGACGCCGGGGAGCGCCTCCAGCTCTTCACGGGTTTGCGGCACTTCCCCGCCATGGTGCTCGACCAGCAACCGGCAGGTTTCGATGACGTTCTTGGCCTTGCTGTTGTAGAGGCCGATGGTCTTGATGTAGTGCGACAGCCCTTCGATCCCCAGGGCATGAATAGCGGCTGGGGTGTTGGCCACCGGGAACAGCTTGGCAGTGGCTTTGTTGACGCCCACATCGGTGGATTGGGCAGACAGGATTACCGCAATTAGCAACTCAAACGCTGATGAGTAGGCCAGTTCGGTTTTGGGTTGCGGATTGTCTTCGTGGAATCGACGGAAAATTTCCAGGCGTTTTGCGGCATTCATGGGTAGTCGGATTCCTTGTCTAGACGGTCAGGGCGCGCGCGCCGGGCCCAGGCTTGTCTGGCCGCGATGAGCAGCCCCAGTAGGATGAAACTGCCGGGCGTGAGCGCAAGTAGATGGGGGCTGGCGGCCGTTACCCAGATCCACGGCGCCCCGCAGTCGTCGATCGATCCAGCAAGCCACCCCCAGTGATTGCCCAGCGAGCCGCTGCCGAGCAGTTCGCGCACCGCGCCCAGGAGGAGTAGCAAGCAGGCGGACAGCCCCAACAGGCGCAGCCTATGGCGCAAGGTATCGTGGATGAAGAAACCGTTCATCTCCAACACCACGCATTGCAACCCGATCAACCCAGGGTAAAACCCCAGGCTGTGATGTAGAGGCAAACTGTGCAGTTGCAAGGCCAAGTCGGCACAACCGGTGAAAGTGGCTGCGAGAACGACGCTGGCGGGCAGGCGCAGGCTTTCTGTCAAGCGTGGGCGTAGCCCTCTCATTGCTACGGCATAGGCCACGACGACTGTCAGCAGCATCAGCCCCCAGCTGAGGGCATTGACCAGGCTGCCAGTAACGCCTAGCAGTGGCGCCAGGAGCAGGCTGTTGCGCAGCGTCACGGCGTTAGTCATGGGCGCCCTCGCCAAGCAGTTGGGCTCTGTGCTCGTCGAAGTAGCGCAATGCGTCATGCACGGCGCTGACGGTGGCCCGGGAGGTGAGGGTGGCGCCGGCCAATTGGTCGAACTGGCCGTTGTCTTTCTTCAGGGCCCAGGCCGGCTCGGCCGGGTTGCCAAGGGATTTGCCGGCGAAGCTCGCCAGCCAGGGGTTGGGCGTCAGCGCAATCTGCGCGCCAAGCCCTGGGCTCTCGTTGTGGGCCAGGGGTTTGATGGCCAGCAATTTGCCGTTCGCGGCGATGGCGATCAGCAGCTGGATCGGGCCGCCGTAACCCTGGACCTGGCTGTGCAAAAGGATCGCGCTGGGTCGTGCGGCCCGGGTCGCTCGATACCCGGCCAGCAGCCGACTGGTGGCCAGTTGCGGTTCGGCCAGTGCCAGCGGTTGGTCGAGGGGCTGATTGTCGTAGCTGCCTGGGAGCAGGAGCGAAAGTATTTTCTGGCTTTGCAGGGCTTTTTGCTGGGTGGCGATCAGTGGGGTGGCGAATCGTTGCAGCCACGCAGTGGCCGCGATGCCCGAGCCCGCCAGCAGCAATAGAACCAGTACGCCCCGGGCGCGGCTCATGGGGCACTCGCCGGGGCGGGAAAGAGCCGGTCCAGAGCCGGTACGCCCAGGTTCATCAGCAGCACGGCGAAGGCCAGGCCATCGGGATAGCCGCCCCAGGTGCGGATCACGTAGGTGAGGATGCCGACGCCTGCGCCGAAACATAGCCGCGCCTTGGCCGTGCGCGGCCCCGACACTGGCTCGGTGACGATAAAAAACGCGCCCAGCACAGTGGCGCCGCTGAGCCAATGAAACAGCGGCGAGCCGTTGGAGTCCGAGCCTGTGCCGTTCCAGAACAGCAGGCCCATGACGAACAAACCTGCCAGCAGGCCCACCGGCGCATGCCAGGTGATGATCCGTTGTTGCAGCAAAAACGCGCCACCGGCCAGGAATCCAAGGTTGGCCCATTCGCTGCCTTTGCCGCCCCAATGGCCGAACGCCGGGTTGCTGGCGAACAATTCATCCACCGTCAGGCTGTTGTTGATACGCAGGCTGTCCAGCACTGTGGCCTGGCTCCAGGCATCGGCCAGCGGCGCACCGAAATCGATGCCGAACACCTGTTGCATTGCTACCGGTAAGCTCACGCTGGCGAGCCCGGGCCACTGCGTCCTGGCATGGGGGAAGCACACCAGCACCAGGGCATAGCCCAACATGGCCGGGTTGAACGGGTTTTGGCCGACGCCGCCGTACAGATGCTTGCCAAACAATAAGGCGCAAGCGGTGGCGCTGACCGTCAGCCACCACGGGCAGAAGGCCGGTAGGGCGATTGCCAGCAGGGCGGCGCTGACCAGGGCACTGCCATCGCTCAGCGCAGGCATGACTGCCCGTCGCCGTAGGCGCAGGACTAGCGCTTCGACCGCCACGGCGGTGGATGCGGCCAGCAGTAGGTTGATCGCCAGCCCCCAGCCGTACAGCCACAGCAGCACCGTGAGCCCAGGGATGGTCGCCAGTAGCACTCGCTTCATGGCGTGCTGCAGGCGCGGGTCAGCCGCTTCACGGGGCAACATGGTCTTGCACCTGGCGTTCTGCTTGGGTCAATCGCGCTTGGGCCTGGGCCAGTTGCTCGGCAGAGACGGCGGGTTGGCGTTGCAGTTTGTTCAGGGCGGCGCGGGCGTAGGCCAGTTCGGTTTTCAACTGGCGCAGGTGGCTGTCGATGGGGCGTTTTTCGGTGCGCTGCAACTGCGGCGCGGGGCGGTCATTCTGGTCTTCGGCTTGGTGCAGGGCGTGTTCGGCCTGGCCCAGAGTTTCCCGTAACGCTTGCAGGCGCTCGGCGGGTGCGCCGTCGGCCTGGGCTTTTTTCAGTTCGGCACGGCGGGTGGCCAATTGGATCTTGGCTTTTTTCAGTTCGACGTCCCGCGGTGCAGGGGCGGCGGGCGTGGCCGGTTGTATGTGGGCCAGGGCCAGTTCGGCGGCTTCGAATTGTTGGGCCAGCAGCCTCAGTTGGGTCTGTTGCTCGAAGGTTGGTGGGTGGCCGAAGGCTTTCAGGGTTTTGTGCAACTGTGCGCGGCTCATGGCCAGGTCGATCTTGGCTTTTTTCAACGCGGCGTCGGCGGCCACGGCTTTTTGCGCGAGCACTCGTTCAATCGCGGCGTGTATCGGGTTGTCAGGCGTTTCGGCCGTGATGGCGGGACCTTTGGCGCGGGTTTGCTTGCGTTCTTCATCACGGCGCAAACGGGCGTTGCGTTGTTCAAAGCGGCGGCGTGCGTGGTTGCGCTTGGCGCTACGGGCCTGTTGCTCTTGCGGGCTGTGGGCCAGCCCGCCGACGATGGGTACTACGGTGGTCAAGGGCAGCGGCAGCAGGTCGATGCAGTCCACCGGGCAAGGCGCCACGCACAGGTCGCACCCGGTGCACTCGTCGATGATGACCGTGTGCATCAGCTTGGCGGCGCCGACAATCGCGTCCACCGGGCAGGCCTGGATGCACTTGGTGCAACCGATACACTCGGCCTCGCGGATGTACGCTACCTGGGCCGGGGCGCTGCCACGCTCCGGGTCCAGTTGCAGTACTGGCACCTTGAGCAGTTCGGCGAGGGCGGCGATGGTTTCGGCGCCGCCCGGCGGGCACCGGTTGATGGCCTCGCCCTTGGCGATGCCTTCGGCGTAGGGCTTGCACCCGGGGTGGCCGCATTTGCCGCATTGGGTTTGCGGCAGTAGGGCGTCGATACGTTGAATCAGGCTCATGGGTTGAACAGTCCGGTAAAACCGAGAAACGCCACGCCGATCAATCCGGCGCTAATCAGCTCGATCGGCAGGCCACGAAAGGGCAGGGCGATATCGTTGTCGCGGGTGCGCTGGCGTAAATCATCGAACAGGCTTAATACCAGCCAAAAGCCCAAGCCGCCACCTAGGCCCAGCGCCAGTGTTGCGCCGAGCCCGCGCTCTGCCTGGCTGCTCAGCAAACCTGCGCCCAGTATCGCCGCATTGCCCAGCAACAGCGGCCAGAGCCCGGCAAGCGGTAGCCGTGGTAACACCCGCGCCAGCAGCTTCAGTACCGGGCCGATCAGGCCGACGGCCAACGCCAGCAAGACAAACAGGCGCAACCCGGTCAGGCCCAGGCGGTGCAGCAGCCATTCATACAGCAGGTGCCCGAGCAGGGCGTTGCTCAGCATCAGGCAAGTGGTGGCCAGGCCTAGGGCATGGATGCGCAGGCGATCGGCGTCGGCCAGCAGCGTGTCGCTGCCCAGCGGCCAATGCAGGATGAGGTTGTTAATCAGGGCAGCGCTGGCAAGCGTGAACAGGAGGTCGGTCATGGTGGTGCCGGGTTGGGCGAGCGGATTGCCTCAAGCCTAGGGCAAGCGGGCAGGGCCGGCCAGATAAGAAAATCCCACGGCCACCGGCAAGTGGTCGTGGGATCGGGCCTGCGCGGTGCGTTACTTGATGCGCTGGCCTGGCTTGGCGCCGCTATCAGGGCTGAGCAGGTAGATTTCTTCGCCGCCAGGGCCGGCAGCCATCACCATGCCTTCAGAGACGCCGAAGCGCATTTTGCGCGGCTTGAGGTTGGCGATCATCATGGTCAGGCGCCCTTCGAGCTTGGCCGGGTCTGGGTAAGCGCTCTTGATGCCCGAGAACACATTGCGTTGCTCGTCACCGATGTCCAGGGTCAGGCGCAGCAGTTTGTCGGCGCCTTCCACGGCTTCGGCCTTGAGGATCAGGGCCACGCGCAGGTCAACGGCGGCAAAGGCGTCGAAGTCGATCTCGGCAGACAGCGGGTCCTTGGCCAGTTCGCCGTTGCCTTGTGGGGCAGCGCCGGTGTCGGTCTGGCTGGCGACCAGGTCTTCTTTGGACGCATCGGTCATCGCCTGAACCTTTACCGGGTCGATGCGGGTCATCAACGGCTTGAACTCGTTGAGCTGATGGTTGCTCAGCAAGGTGGTGTGGTCGTCCCAGGTCAGCGGCGGCACGTTGAGGAACGCCTCGGCGTCGGCGGCCAGCAGCGGCAGCACAGGTTTGAGGAAGATCACCAGTTGGCGGAACAGGTTGATGCCCAGCGCGCAGATGGCCTGGACTTCATCCTGCTTGCCTTCCTGTTTGTTCAGCGACCACGGCGCTTTGTCGGCGATCCAGGCGTTGGCGCGGTCGGCCAGGGCCATGGTTTCGCGCATGGCGCGGGCAAAGTCGCGGGCTTCATAGGCCTCGGCAATGCTTGGCGCAGCGCTAAGAAAGGCTTCGGTCAGTTCCGGCGCGGCATTGCCTGCCACCAGCACGCCGGCATTGCCCTTGTGGATAAAACCTGCGCAACGGCTGGCGATGTTGACGACCTTGCCCACCAGGTCGGAGTTGACCTTCTGCACGAAGTCTTCGAGGTTCAGGTCCAGGTCGTCCACACCACGGCCCAGCTTGGAGGCGTAGTAGTAGCGCAAGTATTCCGGCGCGAGGTGGTCAAGGTAGGTTCGGGCCTTGATGAAGGTGCCGCGGGACTTGGACATCTTCTGGCCGTTGACGGTCAGGTAGCCGTGCACGTTGATTGCGGTCGGCTTGCGGTAGCCGGCGCCTTCGAGCATGGCGGGCCAGAACAGCGCGTGGAAGTTGACGATGTCCTTGCCGATGAAGTGATACAGCTCGGCGGTGGAGTCCTTGCCCCAGAACGCGTCGAACTCCAGCTCCGGGCGGCGTGCGCAGAGGTTCTTGAAGCTGGCCATGTAGCCGATGGGCGCGTCCAGCCACACGTAGAAGTATTTGCCTGGCTCATCCGGGATCTCGAAACCGAAGTACGGCGCATCGCGGGAGATGTCCCACTGCTGCAGGCCGGCGTCGAGCCACTCAGCGAGCTTGTTGGCCACGGCTTCCTGCAGGGTGCCGCTGCGGGTCCAGGCTTGCAGCATGTCCTGGAAGTCCGGCAGCTTGAAGAAGAAATGCTGGGAGTCCCTGAGCACCGGGGTGGCGCCGGAAATCGCCGATTTCGGGTCCTTGAGGTCAGTGGGCGCGTAAGTGGCGCCGCATTTTTCGCAGTTGTCGCCGTACTGGTCTTCGGTGCCGCATTTGGGGCAGGTGCCCTTGATGAAGCGGTCGGCCAGGAACATTTTCTTTTCCGGGTCGAAATACTGGGTGATCGAGCGCGTGGCAATGTGCCCGGCATCACGCAGCTTGAGGTAGATCTGGCTCGACAGCTCACGGTTTTCTTCGGCGTGAGTGGAGTGGAAATTGTCGAAGTCCACCAGGAAGTCGGCGAAGTCGCCGCTGTGCTCGGCTTGCACGTTGGCGATCAGTTGTTCCGGGGTGATGCCTTCTTTTTCCGCGCGCAACATGATGGCCGAGCCGTGGGCGTCGTCTGCGCAGACGTAGATGCATTGATTGCCGCGTTGCTTCTGGAAGCGCACCCACATGTCGGTCTGGATGTACTCAAGCATGTGGCCAAGGTGGATGGAACCATTGGCATAGGGCAGGGCGCTGGTGACGAGGATCTTGCGTGGCTCGGACATGGGGCTCGGCTACTTGATGAAACGGAGGTCGGCCACTATAAAGCGCCGGCGCAGTTTTTTCACCCTGTCTGCGGCGTTGCGTGGCGGGTGCGGCGCCCGGGCATGTCCGCCATGGCGCTTAAACGGGTAGGATAGCCACCTGATTTTCCCTGTCCCGCTATCGGAGTAACCCATGAGCGCCGTCAATCGCGCAGCGGTGGAAGCCGTCCTTCGCCAATACACCGACCCCTATCTGAACCAGGACCCGGTCAGCGCCGGGTGTGTACGCAGCATCGAGATCGAGGGGGACCGGGTCAGCGTCAAGCTCGAAATCGGCTACGCCGCCGGCCTGTTCAAGAGTGGCTGGGCGCAGTTGCTGCAGTTGGCCATCGAACAACTCGAGGGCGTGCTGACGGCGCGGGTCGAAGTCAACAGCGTGATCGCCGCGCACAAGGCGCAGGCGCAGATCCCGGGCCTGGCCAACGTGAAGAACGTGGTGGCCGTGGCCTCCGGCAAGGGCGGCGTGGGCAAGTCCACCACCGCCGCCAACCTGGCGCTGGCCCTGGCCCGCGAGGGCGCCCGGGTGGGCATTCTCGATGCCGATATTTACGGCCCGAGCCAGGGCATCATGTTCGGCATTGCCGAAGGCACCCGCCCGAAAATCAAGGACCAGAAGTGGTTTGTGCCGATTGAGGCCCATGGTGTCGAAGTGATGTCCATGGCCTTCCTGACCGATGAGAACACGCCCATGGTGTGGCGCGGGCCGATGGTTTCCGGCGCGTTGCTGCAACTGGTGACGCAAACCGCCTGGGGCGACCTGGACTACCTGGTGATCGACATGCCGCCAGGCACCGGCGATATCCAACTGACCCTGGCGCAGAAAGTCCCGGTGGCCGGTGCGGTGATCGTCACCACCCCCCAGGACCTGGCGCTGCTGGATGCGCGCAAAGGCGTGGAAATGTTCCGCAAGGTCCACATCCCGGTACTGGGCGTGGTGGAAAACATGGCCGTGCACATCTGCTCCAATTGCGGGCACGCCGAGCATCTGTTCGGTGAGGGTGGTGGCGAGAAACTGGCCACGCAGTTTGGCGTTGAGCTGTTGGCGTCGTTGCCGCTGTCGATGCTGATCCGCGAGCAGGCCGATGCGGGCAAGCCGACGGTGATTGCCGAGCCGGACAGCCAGATCGCCATGGTCTACCAGGAACTGGCCCGCCAGGTTGGTGCGCGGATTGTGCTGCAGGAAGCCGCATCGCCGGCGATGCCGAACATCACCATCAGCGACGATTGAGATTCAAACCTGTGGGAGCGGGAGTTCGCTCCCACATGAGTGTGGCGGCGCCTAGAGGCGCAAGCCGCCATCCAACTCCAGGATGCGCCCGGTGTAGTAGTCGTTTTCGAAGATGTACGCCGCCGAATGGGCGATTTCATCGGGCTTGCCCATGCGCTTGAGGGGGATGCCCGAGGTCATTTTCTCCAGGGCTTCGGGCTTCATGCCCAGGGTCATTTCGGTTTCGATAAAGCCCGGTGCGATGCCGGCCACACGGATGCCGTAGCGTGCCAGTTCCTTGGCCCAGGTCACGGTGGCTGCGGCGACGCCCGCCTTGGCCGCGGAATAGTTAGTCTGGCCGACGTTGCCGGCGCGGGAGATCGACGAAATGTTGATGATCGCGCCGCTGTTCTTCAGTTCGACCATTTTCGCCGCCACTTCCCGGGTGCACAGGAACACGCCGGTCAGGTTGACGTCGATCACCGCTTGCCATTGGGCCAGGCTCATCTTGGTCATTTCGCCGTCCTTGACCTTGAGCAGCAGGCCATCTCGCAGGATGCCGGCATTGTTAATCAAACCGTGAATCGCACCGAAATCCGCCGCTACTTGAGCGACCATGTGGCCCACCTGTTCTTCGTCGGCAACGTTGCACAGGTAGGCGCGGGCTTGGGCGCCGGCGGCCTGGCACGCCTGGACGGCGTCATCGAGTTTGGCCTGATTCAAATCCACCAAGGCCAGCTTCGCGCCTTTGGCAGCGAAATACTCGGCCATGGCCCGGCCCAAACCCTGGCAACCGCCGGTGATAATGATTACTTTGTCAGTGAGTTGCATTCGCATGCCCCGTTGGCAGGTCTGAGTGGTTTCCTAATCCAGGGCCATCCTGCGTGCCTGTGCGGCTTGGCTGCAGATGAGAATTGCCCTGCTGGCGACACTGGAACCGCTATCCGGTCGCCCGTCCGTTTTCGACGGTTTCTATATAAGGAGTCATAAGTTGAGCGTTGAAGCTGCCAAGCATGCCCGAGAATTGCTGCTCAAGGAATACCGTGGCGCATTGGCCACGCACTCCAAGTCCATGCCTGGTTTTCCCTTTGGTTCGGTGGTGCCTTACTGCCTGGACGAGCAGGGCTGGCCGCTGATTCTTATCAGCCGTATCGCCCAGCACACCCATAACCTGCAAAAAGACCCCAGGTGTTCGCTGCTGGTGGGCGAGCGCGGCGCCGATGACGTACAAGCTGTCGGCCGCCTGACCTACCTGGGCGAGGCACAGAAGCTCGACGACGCGGCCGCCATTGAAGCGGCCGCCGAACGTTATTACCGCTACTTCCCCGACTCGGCGAACTATCACCAGGCCCATGATTTCGACTTCTGGGTACTGAAACCGGTGCGCCACCGCTACATCGGCGGGTTCGGCGCGATTCACTGGGTTGACGACTTGACCCTGGCCAACCCCTTTGCCGGCAAGGCCGAGGTGAGCATGGTCGAGCACATGAACAGCGATCACGCCAAGGCCATCGCCCATTACGTCGAACTGGCCGGGTTGCCGACCGGCGAACCGGCGCAACTGGCGGGCATCGACACCGAAGGCATGCACCTGCGCATTGGCCAGGCCCTGCATTGGTTGCCTTTTGCGCAGCCTTGCAATACGCCGACACAAGTGCGCGAGGCCCTGGTTTTGCTGGCTCATGCCGAGCAATGGCCAAAAAAGGCACAGGCTCGGGCTTGAATTCACGAAACGGCGACGTCATCTAGGTTCTACTTGCAAGGCACTCTTGCGTTGAGGAACCATTTGATGCGCCCTTTTCTATTGCTCTTTCTGCTGTTTCCGGTGCTAGAGCTGTTCGTATTCGTCAAAGTCAGCGCCGCCATCGGCTTCTTCCCGGCGCTGCTGCTGATTATTCTCGGCTCGATGCTCGGTGTGTTCGTGCTGCGCATCGCCGGCCTGGCCACCGCCCTGCGGGCTCGTGAAAGCCTGAACCGCGGTGAGTTGCCTGCCCAGACCATGCTCGAAGGCCTGATGATGGCCCTGGGTGGCGGTCTGTTGATCGTTCCCGGGTTTATCAGCAGCGTGTTTGGCCTGGTGATGCTCCTGCCGATTACCCGCCGGCTGCTGGCCAACAAAATGCGTCAACGCGCCGAGGAACAAGCGATTCGCCAGCGTGCCTTCGCCGACGACCTGCAACCGCGCGGCGGCCCGACGCCCCGTCAACCCCTGGGGCGTGAGCCGACAGTGATCGAAGGCGAATTCGAGCACCGTGACTCCAAGTAATTGCTTCCTGCCCACGGCACCTTCGGGTGCCGTGTGTCATTTTCGTTGCCTGCGGGCAAAAAAAATTCACCTTCCGGCCCTTGTAATCAGCTTCTACGCCCTTATGTAACGGTCACCGCAAGGTTTCTGGTGACGATCACCAGACAGACTTCCGCGGTTCGCTTGCCGAGCCGCACCCGGCACTGCCGGATTTGCTAACCCGCCGGGACTACACCGGCCGCTGAAAACCACAAATTAGGAGAGATCGACAATGAAGCTTCGTCCTCTGCATGACCGCGTCGTTATCCGTCGCAGCGAAGAAGAAAAGAAAACCGCTGGCGGTATCGTTCTGCCAGGTTCGGCTGCTGAAAAAGCCAACAGCGGCGAGATCCTCGCTGTAGGCACCGGCCGAGTACTGGATAACGGTGAAGTACGTGCGCTGGCCGTAAAAGTGGGTGACAAGGTTGTGTTCGGCCCTTACTCCGGCAGCAACACTGTGAAAGTAGACGGCGAAGACCTGCTGGTAATGGCTGAGAACGAGATTCTCGCTGTTATCGAAGGCTGATTTCCCGCTCAATTTCCCGCTACTACAAAGTATTTAAGGAATATCGATCATGGCTGCTAAAGAAGTTAAATTCGGCGATTCCGCCCGCAAGAAAATGCTCACCGGTGTCAACATCCTGGCTGACGCAGTAAAAGCGACCCTGGGCCCAAAAGGCCGTAACGTGATTATCGAGAAGAGCTTCGGCGCTCCGACCATCACCAAGGACGGCGTTTCCGTAGCCAAAGAGATCGAACTGGAAGACCGTTTCGAAAACATGGGCGCGCAGCTGGTCAAAGACGTTGCCTCCCGTGCCAACGATGACGCAGGCGACGGTACCACCACCGCCACCGTACTGGCTCAGTCGATCGTTAACGAAGGCCTCAAGGCCGTCGCTGCCGGCATGAACCCGATGGACCTCAAGCGCGGCATCGACAAGGCGACCATCGCTGTTGTTGCCGAGCTGAAAAACCTGTCCAAGCCATGCGCTGACACCAAGGCTATCGCTCAGGTAGGCACCATCTCCGCCAACTCCGACAGCTCCATCGGCGACATCATTGCCGAAGCCATGGAAAAAGTCGGCAAAGAAGGCGTAATTACCGTTGAAGAAGGCACTGGCCTGGAAAACGAACTGTCGGTTGTAGAAGGCATGCAGTTCGACCGTGGCTACCTGTCCCCATACTTCGTTAACAAGCCAGAAACCATGGTTGCCGAGCTGGAAAGCCCGCTGATCCTGCTGGTCGACAAAAAGATCTCCAACATCCGTGAAATGCTGCCAGTACTGGAAGCCGTGGCTAAAGCCGGCCGCCCACTGCTGATCGTTTCCGAAGACGTTGAAGGCGAAGCCCTGGCGACTCTGGTTGTGAACAACATGCGCGGTATCGTTAAAGTCGCGGCCGTCAAGGCTCCAGGCTTTGGCGACCGTCGCAAAGCCATGCTGCAGGACATCGCCGTGTTGACCGGCGGTACCGTTATCTCCGAAGAGATCGGCCTGAGCCTGGAAAGTGCCACCCTGGAAAACCTGGGCAGCGCCAAGCGTGTGACTATCTCCAAGGAAAACACCATCATCGTTGACGGTGCTGGCGTTGAAGGCGACATCCAGTCGCGCATCAACCAGATCCGCGCCCAGGTTGCCGAGACTTCCTCGGACTACGACCGTGAAAAACTGCAAGAGCGTCTGGCCAAGCTGTCCGGCGGCGTTGCAGTCATCAAGGTTGGCGCCGGTTCCGAAGTTGAAATGAAAGAGAAAAAAGCCCGCGTTGAAGACGCCCTGCACGCAACCCGCGCAGCCGTTGAAGAAGGCGTGGTACCTGGCGGTGGCGTTGCACTGATCCGTGCTCTGGAAGCTCTGGTTGACCTCAAAGGCGACAACGCTGACCAGAACGTAGGTATCGCTGTTCTGCGTCGTGCCGTTGAATCGCCACTGCGCCAGATCGCTTCCAACAGCGGCGACGAGCCAAGTGTTGTGGTTAACGAAGTCAAGAACGGTAAAGGCAACTACGGCTACAACGCTGCCACCAGCGAATACGGCGATATGGTCGAAATGGGTATCCTGGACCCAACCAAGGTGACCCGTTCGGCACTGCAAGCAGCCGCTTCGATCGCTGGTCTGCTGTTGACCACCGAAGTTGCGATTGCTGACAAGCCGAAAGCTGAAGGCTCTGCTGGCGGCGGTATGCCAGACATGGGCGGCATGGGTGGCATGGGCGGCATGATGTAACCCAGCTTCACCCCGCACGACAAAACCCCGCCGGCCTCAAGCCGGCGGGGTTTTTTATGGCCTGCACAATCGTGTGCAACCTCGTGGCAGCAAACCTGTTCTAGCCCTCAACAGGTAGACCTTTAGTGTTGGTCGACGCACTCGCTCCTTCAACCGCCGAGGCCGGCCGATACAGAACGTAGTAATACGACCCCAGGCAAATCAGCCAACAGAAAATCGCCGTCCACAGGTTGTGGGAGAAGAAGTGCGCGCCTTGCATCATGCGTCCCACAGAAAACACCGTGCCCAGGGTGAAAGCAAAGGCCAGTGCATAACGGGCCACACGTGGGCGGCGGTCGCGCAAAACAAAAAACAGCGCAAACAGGGTGAAGCCGGTTGCCGCATGGCCGCCAGGCCAGCAGCGCCCGGGTTTGTCGGTGGCCGGGCGTGGGCTAAGTAGCTCGCTGTAGGTTTCCTTGCCGCCAAACTCTTTCAGGCTCCAGGGGCATTGCACGGCGGTCACGGCTTTTATCGGCGTGACGAAGGATGTGGCCAGGGCCAGCGATAGCACCAGGCAACCCAATTCCCGTTTGAATGGCTTGAGCCGGGCGACAAAAAACGAGGCGATCAGGCCCAGGATGGCAAACACCGAAAAGGCGATGACCAATTGCTTGGCGCGGTCATGGAGGATGTTTTCGAGGAAGTAGCTGTGCTTGCCGATGAATTCGCCACTGGCCGAATCGTAGAAGTACGACGCCAGTGCCATGTCCAGGGAGGTCAACTCCAGCAGGACCAGGGCCAGCGCCACAACGGCGGGAGCGCCCAGGCAAACCCAGAGGTTCAGGGGGCGTGAAACGGGGCGGGCAAGGCTGGCGGGCATGGGAGTCCTTGGCGAGTGGAGATTGATTGCGCGCAGACTCTGCGCCGCGGGCCGTCGCCAGGGTGTGAACGGGGGGTGAAAAACTCGTCAAGCCCAGCGTTTCGCGCAAGCCCTAGCCGCAGCTGGCACTTGGCTTTAAGCTGCGCGAGCCAAACGGCCGTTACCCTGGACGCGGAGAGTGCCCATGCGAATTCTATTGGTTGAAGATAACCGCGATATTCTGGCCAACCTGGCCGACTATCTGGGCCTTAAGGGCTACACCGTCGATTGCGCCCAGGACGGCCTCTCGGGCCTGCACTTGGCCGCCACTGAACACTATGACCTGATCGTGCTCGACATCATGCTGCCCGGTATCGACGGCTACACCCTGTGCAAACGCCTGCGCGAAGACGCGCGCCGTGACACACCGGTCATCATGCTCACCGCTCGCGATCAATTGGACGACCGCCTCCAGGGTTTCAAGTCCGGGGCGGACGACTACCTGGTCAAACCCTTTGCCCTGTCGGAACTGGCGGCGCGGGTCGAGGCCGTCATGCGCCGGGCCCAGGGCGGCGGCCGCCGGGCCTTGCAGGTGGGCGACCTGAACTACGACCTCGACACCCTGGAAGTGACCCGCGAAGGGCGCTTGCTCAAGCTCAACCCCGTCGGCCTGAAACTGCTGGCGGTGCTAATGCAGAAAAGCCCCCACGTGCTGCGCCGCGAAATCCTCGAGGAAGCCCTGTGGGGCGACGATTGCCCCGACAGCGACAGCTTGCGCAGCCACGTTCACCAATTGCGCCAGGTGATCGACAAACCGTTCGCTAAACCCTTGCTGCAAACCGTTCACGGCGTGGGCTACCGCTTGGCCGAAGGTCGCGATGGAGTTTAGGCAGAGCCTTGCCCAACGGATCATCATCGCCTTTGCCTTGATGAGCGCGTTGGTGGCGGGGGCGTTTGCCATGGGCATCGTGGCGACGGTGCACCTGGTCGAAGAAAAACTCATCTCTGCCGGCCTGGGCGGTGACCTGCAACGCCTGTTGCTGATGGACAACATGGAAGACTGGCGCCATCGCCCGGAACCGGACCAGTTGTTCTACTTCAGCGGCGGGCGCGGGGACTTCGCGCTGCCCAAGGACCTGCGGCACTTGACTCCGGGCTTCCACGAAGTATTCCGCGAGCAGTTGTCCTACCACGCCATTGCCGAAGTGGTGGACGGGCGCCGCTATGTCCTGCTGCAAGACCAAAGCGATTTCGAGGAACGCGAGCGGGTGCTGTTCGCCGTGGTGCTGGTGGGCTTTGTCCTGAGCCTGGCGCTGGCGGTGTTCCTGGGTTGGGTGCTGGCGCGCAAAGTGATGGCGCCGGTGGTGCGCCTGGCCCGCCAGGTGCGCCATCGCGACCAATTGCTGGGCCTGGCACCGCCGCTGGCGCCGGACTATGCGGCCGATGAAGTCGGTGAACTGGCGGTGGCTTTTGACGCCACCCTGGGCCGCTTGCGCCAGGCGCTGGACCGCGAGCGCCTGTTCACCAGCGACGTCAGCCACGAACTGCGAACACCGCTGATGGTGCTCGCCAGCTCCTGTGAACTGCTCCTGGAAAACCCCGGCCTCGACCCGCGCGGGCGCGCCCAGGTCGAGCGCATCGCCCGGGCCTGTGAAGAAATGCGCGAGCTGGTGCAAACCTTCCTGATGCTCGCCCGTGCCCAGCATGAAGACGCCAGCATGTCGCCGAGGCTGACCCTGGGCCAAGTGGCCGAAGGCCTGATCGCCCTCTGGCGCGAGCCGATCGAAGCCAAGGGGCTGCGGCTCATCTACGACGGCGGCCACCCGCTGAGTACGCGTTACCACGCCACGTTGCTGCATGCAGTGATGGGCAACCTGCTGCGCAATGCTTTGCACTACACCGACCATGGCTTTATTCGCCTGACCCTGGAAGCCAGCGGTTTCGTGGTCGAGGACAGCGGCGTGGGCATTCCTGAAGAAAAACGCGAAGCCATGTTCGAGCCCTTCGTGCGCGGCCACGACAAACGCGGCGATGGTTTGGGCCTGGGCCTGTCGCTGGTGCAGCGGATCTGCGAGAACCAGGGCTGGACCGTCAGCCTCAGTACCATGGAGCCCAACGGTTGCCGGTTCCGGGTGGAGTTGGCGCCGGTTCTGGAGTGAGTGATCGAGGCTGAGAGGGTGTGCGTAAAATCTTGAAATACAACCCTCGTGGACCGGACGAAGTTTTCACAAAGGGATGACCTGACACCAACATTCCGACGCCTAAGGTGACGCCATCGACTCTGGAGACCCCGACGATGGCTACCCCGATCAAACTGGAATTTTCCAACAAGTACACCCCCAAGCACGCCCAGGAGTACCTGCAAAAGCATCAGGACGGCTTGGCCCGCAAACTTTCCCACCTGCGTGATGAGCAACTGGCCCGCAAGGCCCTGGCCCTGGCCGGGGAGCCCGGCTTGGTGCTCGACTTGCCCTGCGGCGCCGGGCGTTTCTGGCCGTTGCTGGCGGAAAAAACCAACCGCGTGATTATCGGCGCCGATAATTCGCCCGCTATGCTCGATGTCGCCATGGGCTCGCAACCGGCCGATGTGGTGAAACGGGTACAACCCTTGCACACGTCTGCGTTCGACATCGACTTACCTGATAACGCCGTCGATAGCATTTTCTGCATGCGCTTGCTGCACCACATCGGTGACGCCGCTCACCGCATCGCTCTATTGCGCGAGTTCCAGCGCGTCAGCCGCGACAGTGTGATCGTCTCGCTGTGGGTCGATGGCAACTTCAAGGCCTGGAAACGCAAGCGTCTGGAGCAAAAGCGCCAGGAAAAAGGTGGGCAGGGCGGTTACCAAAATAGATTTGTGTTACCTGTTGTTACTGTTGAAGATGAGTTCCGCCAGGCTGGCTTCCGCATTCAGGAACACCTGGATTTCATACCGTTATATGCCATGTGGCGGGTTTACGTACTACGCAAGGAGTAGCAGATGGCCGTTGACTATGCGTCGCCGGTGGGCCACCAGGATGTGGACCGGTTCGAGCATTTCTGGAACCAGCGCGGTGAGTGGGTCGAAGAGCCTAATGAGCGCCGTGGCGGGCAAAGTGGCGTGCAGCGCATTGTCAGCGCGCACGGCCGCTTGCTCTACGCCAAGCGTCAGGTCGGCCACTTGTACCGCAGTTGGCTGTACCCCTTTGGCCGGCCCACCGTGATGCGCGAACGCGACGCCCTTAACGGCTTGCGGATGTTGGATGTAGGCGTGCCGGAGCTTGTGTTCTGCGGCGCGCAGCAGGATCAGCACCATCAGTGGCAAGGTTTGCTGGTCACGGCAGCGCTGGAAGGTTACGTGGATATCGAGCAGTGGTACGCCGCCGGCGAGCGCGAGCGGCACGGCGAGGAAGTGCACGAACGCCTGCTCAAGCAACTGGCCGGGAACCTGGCGCGCATGCACAACGGCCGCTGGCAGCATGGCTGCCTGTACGCCAAGCATATTTTTGTGCGGGTGGTGGACGAGCAGGTGGACGTGGCCCTGCTGGACCTGGAAAAAGCCCGCCAGCGCCTGAACCGCACCCGTGCCGCGCGGCACGACATGCAGCAGTTACGCCGCCATTCGTCGTGGAGCGGGGCGGACTGGCAGAAGCTCAGCTACTTTTACGAGGCGGCGTTTGGCAGCGCTATCAAGGGTTTAACCTAATGAAGTTAGAAATTGCACGAGGTTTGTTCCTGGCAGGAGCCTTGGCAGTTGCAACCTGGGCGGTGGCGGCGTGGGAACAGCCGCGGATGCAGGTGCTCAGCGCGGCCAATGGCGATGCCCTGTGCACCCAGCCGCGGGTGGCCAAGGCCTCAATGGCCAACGAGCCCGACCACGACCTGCTGCTGTTCATGTTCGGCATGGCCCAGGGCATGCGACCGCAGAGTTGAGCTGTTAGGCACTGAAAAAAGACCTCGCCGATGCGAGGTCTTTTTATGCCTGCCGGTTCAGGCCTTTGCCTTGTCCGGCGCGGCCAGCAGGGTGTAGACGCACGGCAGCACGAACAGGGTGAACAGGGTGCCGATGGACATGCCGGTGGCGATCACGGTGCCGATATCGAAGCGGCTGACCGCCCCCGCGCCGCTGGCCAGAATCAGAGGCACCATGCCGAACACCATGGCCGCTGTGGTCATCAGCACCGGGCGCAGGCGAATGGCCGCCGCTTCTTCCACCGCCTCGCGGGCGCTCAGGCCTTTGTCGCGGCGTAGCTGGTTGGCGAACTCGACGATCAGGATGCCGTGCTTGCTAATCAGCCCAATCAACGTCACCAGGCCGACCTGGGTGTAGATGTTCAGGCTCGACCAGCCGAGAAACAGCGGAATCAACGCACCGCAGATCGACAGCGGCACCGTCACCAGGATCACCAACGGGTCGCGAAAACTCTCGAACTGCGCCGCCAGCACCAGAAAAATGATCGCCAGGGCCAGGGCGAACGTCACCCACAGGGCGCTGCCTTCCTGGACGAATTGCCGCGAAGCGCCGCCGTAGTCGAAGGCGTAGCCGGGGCCGGCTTCTTCCTGGGCGATCTGGCGCACGGTGTCGATGGCCTCGCCCATGCTCACCAGGGGGAAACCGGAAATCTTCGCCGCGTTCAATTGCTGGAACTGGTTCAACTGCCGAGGGCGGGCGCGGTCGCTGACGCTAATCAGGGTGGACAGCGGCAGTAACTGGCCCTGGGCGTTCTTCACGTAGTAAGTGTTCAGCCAGTCAGGGTTGTCGCGGTAGGCCCGCTCGACCTGGGCGATCACCTTGTAGCTGCGGCCCTCGATGGTGAACCGGTTGATTTCGGCTTCGCCCAGCAGGGTCGCCAGGGTGCCGCCCAGGTCCTGCATGGACACGCCCATCTGCGCCGCCTTGGCGCGGTCGATATCCACCACCACTTCCGGTTTGTCGAAGGCCAGGTCGATGTCCATGAAGGCGAACTTGCCCGACTCCAGCGCACGTTTTTTCACCCGGTCGGCGATTTGCAGCAGGGAGGCGTAGTCGTTGGCCGAGTTGATGATGAACTCGAACGGCAGGCCTTCGCCGGTGCCGGGCAGGGACGGCAGGTTAAAGCCGAAGATCTGTAGCCCCGTGATGGCGGCGAGTTTGCCCTGCACCTCGGGCAGGATCTGCATTTGCGTGCGGTCCCGTTCGTTCCAGGGCTTGAGCAGGAAACCGCCGATGCCCGATTGCACGCCGTTGTAGCCGTTGATCTGGAACGAGGAGTAGTACTCGGGGAACGCTTTGAAGATCGTGATGAATTCGTCGGTGTAGGTGTTGAGGTAGTCGAGGTTAGTGGGCTGCGGCGCGTTGGCCATCATGAAAATGATGCCCTGGTCTTCGTCTGGCGCCAGTTCCGTCTTGGTGAACTTGAGCAGCACCGGGATCAGGCACAGCACCATCACGGCGAACACCAGCACCACCGGCCGGGTGTTCAGGGTGCCGTGGAGCAGGCTTTGGTAGCGGCGCTTGAGGCCGTCGAAGATCAGGTCCAGGCGATGGGCCAGCCCAGACGGGTTCTCATCGTGGCGCAGGAGCAGGGCGCACATCATCGGCGAGAGGGTCAGGGCGACGATGCCGGAAATCACCACCGCCCCGGCCAGGGTCAGGGCGAACTCCTTGAACAACGCACCGGTCAGGCCTTCGAGGAAACCGATGGGGGCGTACACCGCCGCCAGGGTGATGGTCATCGATACCACCGGCATGGCGATTTCCCGGGCACCTTCGAGGGCGGCGTCCCGCGGCGTCTTGCCCTCTTCGATATGGCGGTGGATGTTCTCCACGACCACGATGGCGTCGTCCACCACCAGGCCGATGGCCAGCACCATGGCCAGCAGCGTTAGCAGGTTGATCGAGTAGCCCATCAACTGCATGAAGAACATCACGCCGATCATCGACAGCGGGATGGTAATCACCGGGATCACCACCGAACGCAGGGCGCCGAGAAACAGGAACACTACGACAATGACAATCAGCACCGCCTCGAACAGGGTCTTGACCACCTCGTCGATGGAGGCCTGGATAAACAGCGTCGCGTCGTAGGCTATTTCCGACTTGAGGTTGGGCGGTAGCTGGGCTTCCAGCTCGGGCATGATCTTGCGCACTTCCTTGATGACGTCCAACGGGTTGGCGCCAGGCGTGGCCTTGATGCCGATGTACACCGACGGCGTGCCGCCGAAGGAGCTGATGGAGTCGTAGTTTTCGGCACCCATTTCTACCCGCGCCACGTCGCGCAGCAGCACGCGGCTGTCGCCGTCGATTTTCACCGGGATCGCGGCAAAGGCTTCGGCGGACTTGAGTTCGGTGTTGGCGTTGATGCTGGTCACCGTGTACTCGCCCTTCACCTCGCCCGCGGCGGAAAGGAAGTTGTATTGGCGCACGGCGTTGGTCACGTCGGCGGCGCTCAGGCCGAAACCGGCGAGCTTGACCGGGTCCAGCCACAGGCGCATGGCAAACACCTGGTTGCCGAGGATTTCGGCCTCGGCCATGCCCGGCAGGGTGGCGAGCTTGGGCTGAATGACCCGCGACAGGTAGTCGGTGATCTGCGGGTTGCTCAGTTCCTGGCTGAAATAGCTGATGTACATCAGCGCCGAGGCGTCGGCGGCCTCTTTGCTCAGCACCGGGTCTTCGGCGTCCTGGGGCAGCTTGTTCTTGACTTCGTTGGCCTTGGCCAGCAGCTCGGTGAACAGGCGATCGCTGTTGGCGCCGATGCGCGCGTAGATGGAAATCACCGAGAAGTTCTGGCGGCTGACCGAGGTCATGTAGTCAATGCCTTCGGCGCTGGCCAGGCTTTGCTGCATCGGCTGGGTGATGTAGCCCTGGATGGTTTCGGCGTTGGCCCCGGGGTAGGCGGTGGTCACCGTGATAAGGGCGTTTTCCATTTGCGGGTATTGGCGCAGCGGCAACTTGCTGAAGGCCTGGAACCCCAGCAGCACAATCAGCAGGCTGACCACGGTGGCGAGCACCGGGCGGCGGATGAACGGGTCGGTAAAGGCCATGGGGGTTCCTTGAATCAGTCGGCGCGCGGCTGGCTGCTCTGTTCGTCAGGCAAGGTCTTGTCGGCACTGATGGCAAGGGTGGCGTTGTTGTCGAGCTTGATCTGCCCGGCGCTGACCACTTGTTCACCGCTTTTGAGGCCCTTGCTGATGAGCACCAGGCCATCACGGCGCTCGCCGGTCTCAATGAAACGCCGCTCGGCGATCAATACCGGTTGGCCGTTGGCGTCTTTTTCCACCTGGCCATCGGCGTTCTTTTTTTGCGCCACCACAAACAGCGAGTTGCCGTACAGGGTGTAGGTGATCGCGCTTTCCGGCACGACGATGGCGGGCTGCGGGTCGGGAAGCAGCACCTGGAGGCTGGCGAACATGCCGGGCAGCAACTGGCCGTCCGGGTTGGCCAGGGTGGCGCGTACCAACACATTGCGCGTGCTGTCCTCGACCTTGGGGTTGATGGCGCTGACCTGGGCAGTGAAGTCCTGTTGCGGGTAGGCCGAGACTTTAAGCTGCACCGATTGGCCCACGGTCAGTTTCGGCACCCATTGCTCGGGCACGTAGAAGTCGACATAGAGGCTGCTCAGGTCTTGCAGGGTGGCGATCACCGTGCCGCTGGCCAGGTAGTCGCCCACGTCCACCTGGCGAATGCCGATGGTGCCGCTGAACGGCGCGAGGATGCGCTTCTTGGCCAGGGACGCCTTGAGTTGGTTGACCGTGGCCTTGTGCTTTTGCAACTGCGCCGAGAGGCGGTCGAACTCGCCCTTGGAAATCGCCTGGCTGCCCACCAGTTGGCTGCCGCGGCCGTAGTCAAGTTTGGCCAGGCCCAGGTCGGCCTCGGCGGTTTCCAGCAGGGCGGCTTCCACGGCGCTGTCCAGTTGTACGATGGGTTGGCCGGCCTTGACCTTCTGCCCGGACTTGAACTGCACCTCTTGTACGGTGCCGGCGATCTCCAGGCTCAGGTTCACCCCTTGCAGGGCCTTGAGGCTGCCCACCGTCGGCAAACGACCCTGCCACGGCTGTTCGCGGGCCGTGGCCACCGCCACGCTGATGGGCGGCGGCGGCGCGGAAAACGCCTGGATCTGCTGATAAATGGAGAACGCCTTGTAGCCCGCCAGCAACAGGACGATCAGCAGGACAAGGCCCAACATGATAAGCATGCGGCGGCGCAGCATATTCCGGTTCCTTGGAGGGCGTTTGGCGAAATTGTCTGACAATCAGCGTGGCAGATTACTCCCGTTGCCGGGGAGATGACCAGATGTGTTCCGGCCATCCCCCGCCGTGTATCCGTGGGTACGCGGTTTGCCGGCGATGGCGATCTTGTGACCGTCATCGCGAGCCAGCTCTGCTCCTACAGGTAGGGGCAGTGGCCGTAGCGTTTCAGGCCATCAGGTGCAAGTGGTTGTCCCACAACCCGGCGGGCAGTTCCAGGGGCTGGGCCACCAGGTTGGGCTGGCGGCAGTCGTAGAAGCGGCAGCGGCCCTGGCCCGATGTGACGACAAAGCCATCGGCCACCGCACCCACGCCGGCACAGTCGGGCAGGGGCGCGTCGAGGCGCACCTGGGCGGTGTCCAGATCCCAGATAAAGAAGCGGTTGCCCCGTGGCGCCGTCAGGGCCACCAGGCGCAGCTCACTGTGCACGGCGACGCTGGCGGTGTAGTGCCCCATGGCCTGCAACTGTTCATCGGCCACCGGGAAGGGCACGAATGCCTGGCCGGGGCGCTTGATCGCCAGTAACTCGGAGCGCTCGTGGGACGGCCCCATGAACTGCTGCCCGGCGACGATGGTGCCGTCGCTGGCGATACCCAGGTGGCGCACGCTGTTCATCGGCTGGGCGAGGGTTTCCTTGCTCAGCAGGGTGCCGTCGCGCTGCATCAGCACCAGGCTGGGTTCCATGGCGTCGAGGTTCATCTCGACTCGGCTCTCGGCCTCGGTGCGGATGCCGCCGTTGGCCACCACCAGGGTTTCGCCGTCGGGCAGCCACGACACCTGGTGCGGGCCGATGCCGTGGGTGGAAATTTCGCCGCTGTGCACCAGGCGTTCACCCTCGAAGTGGTATACGCCGAGCAGGCCGCGCCCGGGGGCGGTGGTGTCGTTTTCCGTGGCGTAGAGCCACTGGCCGTCCTTGTGGATGACCGCGTGGCCATAAAAGTGCCGGTTCGGCTGCGAGGCGAGGGTTTGCAGCAGGGTGCCGTCGCGCAGGTCGATCAGGTAGCTTTCGGTGCCGGGGCGCCGCGCCACGAACAGCGCGATGGGCAGCGTGGGGTGGTTGATGATGTCGTGGCAGCGCTGGGTGACGCGGGTGGCGAACACCCGGGTGCCGTCCAGCCGATAGCCGACGGCGTAGTGCGCGCCGTCGCCGTCATCGCGCGCCGAGAGCAGCAGCGGGCTGCGGCCCTGGCGCTTGAACAGAGTCCAGCCACCCAGGGTCACCGCGCCGAGCAGCGCGCTGCCCAAGGCTAAAGCCTGACGTCGCAACATGGCACTTACCCTCATCAGTCACCGTCGTTGGCGTTGAAGCCCAGTTGAATGCCCAGCGCTTTGGCCAGTTCGCCTTCGTGCAGGCGATGGACCACGTTGAGGCTGTCGTAGAGGTCGTTGAGCTGCTGGCGGCCGGCATCGTCGCCGAGCATTTCGGTCAGCGAACGCTGGCTGCTGGCGAACAATGTCAGGGAGGCGGCGTAGGCGGCGTCGATCTTGTCGGCCAAGGCCTTCTGCTCGGCCGGCAACAGGCCGCGCAGGCCTTTGTTGTCCACCCCGGCCCACACGGTCTGGGCGGCGCTGAGGCTGGCTTCCAAGCCTTGCAGCGACGACTGGCTGCGCCACGCATCGGCCTGGAACGGCTGCGGGATGCCCTTGGTCTGGCGGCCCATGGGCGTGCCGAGTTTTTTCTTCAGGGTGTCCAGGGCGGTGACCTGGACGCGCAGCAGGTCGGCGATGGCTTCGTGGGAGTCGGCGTAGCGCTGGTTGGGGAACTTGCTCATCTGCGCGAGCATGCCGTCAGTGGTGTTCCAACCGGCGAGGATCTCTTCGGCCAGTTGCTTCTGGCGCTCGCCAATGGCCATCAGCAGCGGGCAGTAGCGCTCTTTTTGCGCGGCGTCGGCGAGGTCAACCTTGGCGTCGAACAGGATGTACTCGTAGGCCGACAGGCCTTGCACCACCACGCTGGATTTGCTCAGGGCCGCGGCATCGATCTGCGGCTGGGCGCTGACCAGTTGCTCGACCTGGCGGCCCACCAGGTTCTTTTTGTCTGGCCAGAACTGCACCTGCCAGGCGCGGTTGCCCTCGGCCAGTGGGCCGATCAGCAGCGGTTGCAACTGGGCCCAGGCTTTTTGCGCGTGGAGGAAATCGGCGCGGGCGGTGTCCAGGCTTGCGTTACCTTGGCAGTAGGCCAGGGCACTGGTAGCCAGTTGCCGGTCGGCGTCGACCCAGCGGCTGTAGGTCGGCAGGATCACCTGTTTGGCGATGGCCGCCGAGGTCACTGCTTGCGGGTCTTGGGGCGAGCACGCGCCGAGGGCGAGGGCGGCAAGGCTGGTGAACAACAACTTGGGACGGAACATGTCGGGCTCCCTTTGGGTGGGCAAGGCGTTTAAAGAGAATTCAGGAAGGCCAGCAACGCGGCGCGCTGCTCGGCATTAAAAGTCAAAACCTGTTGTTGTGCAGCCTGGGCCTCGCCGCCATGCCAAAGCACGGCTTCGAGCAGGTTGCGGGCGCGGCCGTCATGCAAAAACTGGGTGTGGCCGCTGACGGCCTCGGTCAAGCCGATGCCCCACAACGGCGGCGTGCGCCAGTCGCGGCCACCGGCGGTGAATTCTGTGCGGTTGTCGGCCAGGCCTTCGCCCATGTCGTGCAACAGCAGGTCGCTGTAGGGGCGGATCACCTGGTTGGCCAATTCGGGTTCGGCCGCGTTGGCTGCGGTGGTGTACTGCGGTGTGTGGCAAGACTGGCAACCGGCCTGGTAGAACAGGTTCTTGCCGGCCAGCACCTGCGGCGCCTCGACGTCGCGGCGCGCCGGCACCGCGAGGTTGCGGGCGTAGAACAGCACCAGGCGCAGGATGTTGTCGCTGACCTCCGGCTCGTCGTCGGGGCCATTGCCATTGGGCGCCTGCTTGCAGGCCACTTGGGTGTCGGTGCAGTCATCGACGGTTCTCAGGGAGGTGGTCAGGCCCATATCACCCGAAAACGCGTGAACGTTTTGTTGATTGAGGTTCGGCTGCCCGGCCTTCCAGCCAAATCGCCCGAGCACGGTTTTTTCCAGGGCGTCGTCCCACACGTAGTTAGGCCGCCCGGCGATGCCCTTGGCGTCGCGAGCCTGGGCCTGGGCGTTGGCCAGAATATCGGCCTCGGGGATGGCTTCGAGCAGGCCCAGGCCGATCATCGGCGGGGCGATGCGCGCGGAGAACCGCGTGTCCGGGTGCATCGGCCCGTAGCCCAGTTGGCTGAAGTTGAGCCGGGGCTTGCGCAACTGCACTTCGGTGCCGTCCTTGAAGCGCACGCTCAGCGGTTCGTAATCCACCCGCACCTTGCCTTCGGGGGTGACACCGGGTATCGCCATGTCCTGGAACTGGCCGCCGTACACCGGCTCGGGCACTACGCCCAGTTGCTCGATGACCTTGGCGTAGGCCGGATCATTGGGGATCGACAGGCGCACCAGCATCGACACCGCGTTGCTCGCGCTTGGCGTGGGCGGGTGGCCGCGGCCGTCCTTGATGTGGCAGTTCTGGCAGGCGTTGGTGTTGAACAGCGGCCCCAGGCCATCGCGGGCGGTGGTGGTGGACGGGGCGATCACCCAGGGGTTGCGGAAAAAACTGTTGCCCACGCTGAAGTCCAGGCGCCGGGTGGGCGACAGGTTGGCTGACGGCAGGGAGAAGGCGTTCTGGTCGCGCTTGTTCACCGTGGTCGCGCCGCCGGAGCGGGCCTCGCCAGGTTCGGCCTGGGTAAAGCGCGGGGCGTCATCGCAGGCACTCAAGCCCAGGGCCAACAGCAGAGTGGACAAGCGAAGCGGCAGCGAAGGCATCGGGTTTCCTGGGGGACGAGCCAAAAAGAAGGCGCAAAGTCTAACAGGGCGGGGGGATTTGAATAAGAGGAATTATCGTTTGCTTGACCCACAGCAGGGTTCTGCACGTGGGGGCATTCATGTGGGCGCGGGGCGGTTCGCGATGGCGGTGTGCCAGCGCCCAATAGGCGCTGGCTGTGAAACCACTATCGCGGGCAGGCCCGCTCCCACAGCGGTGGGTGTTGACTGAGGGGGGTTAGCCCCTCAGTGGTGCAGGCGCGATCAGAATTCGTGATCGGCGTTGTCTGGGTTCAGGTCGGTGATGCCCAGTTTGCCGGCGGCCTGTTCGATCGAACCGGTCTGCTTGACCAGGGCGGCGATGGCGTCGCGCACGATCTGGTTGCCCGCAGTGTTGCCGGCGCCGATCAGTTGGTCGTAGTGCTCACCCTTGTTGGCGTGGTCGACGATCACTTGCATCTTCGCTTCGGTCGCTTCTAGGTCGGCCTTGAGGGCGCTGTCGGCGGCCGGGTCGGCCTTGGCCACCAGGGACGAGAGGCTGGCGCCGCTCATTTTGGTGCCGTCGGTGCGGGTGTACTCGCCCAGGTAGACGTTGCGGATGCCCTTGGCGTCGAAGAACTGCGAGTTGTGGGTGTTGTCGCTGAAGCAGTCGTGTTCGTCTTCCGGCGAGTTGGCTTCCAGGGACACCTTCATGCGTTCGCCCGCCAGTTCACCCAGCGACAGGCTGCCCATGCCGAACAGCATCTTGCGCAGGCCGGTGCCCACCGGTTCGGCTTGCAGGGTGGCGCGGTAGTTGTCGGCCACGTTGGGCTTCCAGTTGCCGACCATTTCTTCCAGGTCGCTGACCAGCAGTTGGGTCACGGCTTTGAGGTAGGCGCGGCGGCGCTCGTTGTGGCCACCGGTGGCGCCGGCGCCTTCGAGGTAGTCAGTGGCTGGGCGGTTGCCGGCGCCCGGGCCGGTGCCGTTGAGGTCCTGGCCCCAGAGCAGGAATTCGATGGCGTGGTAGCCGGTGGCGACGTTGGCTTCGGAACCGCCCAGCTCATTGAGGCTGGCCAGTTTCTCGGCGGTGATGTCCTTGACGTCGATCTTGTCTTCGCCGACCTGAATCTCGGTGTTGGCGATGATGTTGGCAGTGGCGCCGGGGTTGCCCAGGGCGTGCTCGTAGCTCTTGTCGACGTAGTCGATCAGGCCTTCGTCCAGGGGCCAGGCGTTAACTTGGCCTTCCCAGTCGTCGATGATGGTGTTGCCGAAGCGGAACACTTCGCTTTGCAGGTACGGTACGCGGGCCGCAACCCAGGCAGCCTTGGCGGCGCTCAGGGTGTCGGCGTCGGGCTTGGCCAGGAAGGCGTCGATGGCGGTTTGCAGGGTCTTGGCGGTGGACGCCGAGTCGCTGTAGACGGCGTAGACGATGTCGGCGTAGTGGGCGACAACGGCCTTGGCGGCGGCTTCGTCAACCGTGCCGGCGCTAGCGGCAGCAGGGGCGGCGGGCGCGGTGGCGGCGGGCGTCGGGGCTTGCGGCGCGCCAGGCTTGTCTTTGCCTTCGCCGCAACCGGCGAGGGAAATAGCGATGGCCAACAGACTGGCGGTAGCCAGAGGCATACGAATCATGGCGAACATCCTGCTTTTAAGAGAGGGGGCTGGCGCGGTGCGCGCGCGAAACTGCGACATAATGCAAATCTTTCGCATTATGTGTAAAGGGCCACTGTTGCAAATAGTTTTCCCCTGTGGGAGTGGGCTTTGCCCGCGAAGGCGGCCTGCCAGCCGCTGCAGAGGTAGCGAATGTACTGGTCCCATCGCGGGCAGGCCCGCTCCCACAGGGTGGGGCGCGGTTACAGGATCGCTGCGTTGCTGCGCTGCGCCTGCTTGAGGTAGGCGGCCAGTTCCCGGGCCGGCAGGGGTTTGCTGTAGTGGTAGCCCTGGCCCTCGTGGCAGCCCTCGGAAATGATGTACGCCTCCTGCTCGGCGGTTTCCACGCCTTCGGCGATCACCTGCATGCCCAGGCTTTTGCCCAGTTGGATGATGGCCCGCACGATGGTGGCATCGTCGTCGTCATCGAGCAGGTCCTGGACGAAGCTCTTGTCGATCTTGATCTTGTCCAGCGGCAGGCTCTTGAGGTAGCTCAGGGACGAGTAGCCGGTGCCGAAGTCGTCGATGGCGATCAACGCCCCGGAGCGGCGCAGGCTCAGTAGGTGCTGGGCGGCGGTGCTGATGTCTTCCATCAGGCCGGTTTCGGTGACTTCCAGCTCCAGGCTGCGCGGCGGCAAGCGGTATATCTGCAGCAGGTTGTTGACCACCCGCGGCAGCTCGGCGTGGTGCAGTTGCACCGTGGACAGGTTGACCGCCATGCGCAGGTCGGCGAACCCCTGGTCGTGCCATTCGCGCAGTTGGCGGCAGGCCTGGTCGAGCACCCATTCGCCGATGGCGATGATGCTGCCGTTCTGCTCGGCCAAGGGGATGAACAGGTCCGGCGGGACCAAACCGTGTTCCGGGTGCTGCCAACGGATCAGCGCCTCGACCCCCACCACGCGGTGGTCGCGGTAGCTGATCTGCGGCTGGTAAACCAGATACAGCTGGTCGCGGGCCAGGGCCTCGCGCAGGTCTTTTTCCAGCTCGCGGCGCCGGCGCATTTCGCTATCGACGCTGGCGATGTAGAACTGATAACGGTTGCGCGAGCGGGTTTTGGCCAGGGTCATGGTCTGCTCGGCCTTTTGCAGCAGCTTCTCGGTGCTGTCGCCGTCCTCGGGGAACAGGGTGATGCCGATGGTGGCCCGCAGGCGGATTTCCTGGTGGTCGAGGGCGAAGGGCGCTTCCAGGTCATCGAGAATGCTTTGTGCCAGCTCGGCGGCTTCGTAGGGTTGTTCGATATCGGCCTGGACCAGGGCGAACTGATCGCCACCCAAGCGCGCGAGCGCGCCGAGGCGGCCGCTGTGGGCCCGCAGGCGATCGGCCAGGGCCAGCAGCAATTGGTCGCCGGCCTGGTAGCTGAACTGCTCGTTGATGCTCTTGAAGTCGTCCAGGCCTACGCAAATCACCGCCACGCGGCGTTGCAGGCGCCCGGCGTCAACCAGGATCTTGTCCAGTTGCTGCTGCAACTGCTGGCGGTTGGGCAGGCCGGTGAGGAAGTCGTACTGGGCCATGCGCAGCAGGCTGTTTTCTGCTTCGTGGCGCAGATGGGTGTTGCGCTCGATGGATTCGAGCAACTGGTTGGCGGTGTTGATCCACATCCCCAGTTCGTTCTTTTCATGGCCCTTGAGCTGCGGGATTTTGTGCTCGCTGGGGCGGTCGGGGTTGATGGTGGTCAGGTGTTCGATGATGCGCGACAGCGGCTTGGTCAGCAGCCAGTGGTAGACCAGGTACAGCACCAGCCCCATGGCCAGGGCGCGCAACACGCCGGAGATAAAAATGATGACCGAACTGATGATGAAACTCTGGCCATAGGTGGCGGTGTCGAGGGTGATGCTCAGGTCGCCGTAATACTCGCTGTAGGGCCCGCGGCCCACCAGTTGGGTGGTGAAGGTGCGCTCCTGGCCCAGGATCAGGTCGGTCAGCCAGCGGCTGGGGGACTGCTGCAACTCGCGGCTTTTTTGCGCCAGCATGGTTTCGTTGGGATGGCCGATGGAGGCCATACGCACCGCGTCGTCCTGGAACAGCCCTTCGATCACCTGCATGCCCATTTCCCGGTCCAGGCTATAGACAGCCTGGGTCGAAGGGTCGCGGAACATATCGAGGATACGCTGGGCGTCGTTGGCGACTGCCTGGCGGGTTTTGTAGGCATCGAACACGATTTGCGCGCAACTCAGGACCACGCCGACGGTCAACGCCGACAACAGCACCACCCGGAGCAGCTTCACCGACAAGCTGTTTTTGAGTTCCAGCTTCAAAGGGTAATTCCTTGTTCCGTGCGGATAGCGTCAAGATGCCATGAGTATTGGCAATCCCGTGGTGGCAGTCAAAGGGACATTCAAGCCTGAGGTGTTTTGTCCGTCGTGTGCCCGGGGTGCAGTCGGACGCTGATGACTGTGGCGGTCGTGGCTCGGCACGACTTGAGACACGCCTGCCGATTTCCCTGGGGGTTGATGTTAGCGTGCCATGACGCGCAGGCAAGGCGCAATTGGTAGGCCGGCCTGGGTTCAGTGGGGCGCAAAATGCAAAAAACCCGGCAATGCCGGGTTTTTTGTACTGCAAGCGAGCTTAAGCGGTGAAGGTTTTGCCTTCGAACTGCTCAGCCACGAACTTCCAGTTGACCAGGTTCCAGAACGCTTCCACATACTTTGGACGCACGTTGCGGTAGTCGATGTAGTAGGCGTGTTCCCAGACGTCGCAGGTCAGCAGCGGGGTGTCGCCGCTGGTCAGCGGGTTGCCGGCGCCGATGGTGCTGGCCAGGGCCAGAGAACCGTCAGCCTTTTTCACCAGCCAGCCCCAGCCGGAGCCGAAGGTGCCGACGGAAGTCTTGGTGAACTCTTCCTTGAACTTGTCGAACGAGCCGAAGGCAGCATTGATGGCTTCAGCCAGCGCGCCAGTCGGTTGACCGCCGGCGTTTGGCGCCAGGCAGTTCCAGTAGAAGGTGTGGTTCCACACTTGGGCTGCGTTGTTGAAGATGCCGCCCGAGGAAGTCTTGACGATTTCTTCCAGGGTCTTGCCTTCGAACTCGGTGCCTGGCACCAGGTTGTTCAGGTTCACGACGTAGGTGTTGTGGTGCTTGTCGTGGTGGAATTCCAGGGTTTCCTTGGAAATGTGCGGCTGCAGGGCATCGTGTGCGTAGGGCAGCGGCGGCAATTCGAAAGCCATGTTGATTCTCCTAATCAGGTCTGTTGCGGTGAGCGCAAGGCCGATCACGGGCGGCCAAACAAGCGCCGTGGAGTTTGTACTCTTTGCGGCGCAGGGGCTGGATCATAGCACCGGGGGGGCGGCATAACCACGCAACAACTGTGTGGGATAGAGGTTCCAGAGCGTTTGGGAATAAGTCATGCGGCGCTTATCAGCTGGTACGCCACGCCGAACATCATCGCCGCCACCAGCAGGTCGAGGATGCGCCAGGTGGCCGGGCGCGCCAGCCATGGGGCCAGCCATGCCGCGCCCAGGGCCAGGGCGGAAAACCACAGGAACGAGGCACTGGCGGCGCCCGCCACATAGGCGCCGGGTTCGGTCTGCTGGGCGCCGAGGGAACCGATCAGCAGCACCGTGTCGAGGTAGACGTGGGGGTTGAGCAGGGTCACCGCCAGGGCACTGAGCATCACCGCGCGCAGCGAGCGCACCTTCTGCCCTTCGCCCTGGCCCAGGCTTTGCCGCGAGCAGGCGCGGCGCAGCGCCAGGGTGCCGTACCACAACAGGAACGCCGCCCCGCCCCAGCGTGCCACCGCCAGCAGTATGGGGTTGTGTGCCAGCACCGTGGCCAGGCCGAACACCCCGGCGGCCACCAGCAACGCATCGCACACCACGCACAACGCGGCCACCGGCAGGTGATGTTCGCGGCGCAGGCTTTGCGCCAGGACGAAAGCGTTCTGCGTACCAATGGCCATGATGAGCCCTAGCGCGACCAACAATCCGTTCACATAGCTTTGCCACATAAGGTTTACTCCGCGCCCGCCGCCAGTTGCTCAAGCACCGTCATGGCGCGCTCGGCATCGGCCTGGCCGACGAACAGATGGTCATGGAAGTACCCGGCGATCACATTGCAACTGATCCCGGCGCGGCCCAGCGCACTGGCGAACGCGGCGGTCAGGCCGACAGCGGCGAGGGCCGAGTGCACGTTGAGGGTGATCCACGCAGCTACATAGTCGAAGTTGAACCCGGCGCGCACGGCCTGGCGCCGCTCCAGAATCACCGTCAGGCCTTCGCGCTCGCGAAAACTGCCGATCACTTCGCAACCCTGGGGCAGTTGGCCATCGCGGATGGTGCAGAACACGTACTCGCCGTCGTTCAGGTGTGGGCTCATGCTGCGCAGCAGCGTGTCGAGGGCGGTTTCGCCGGCCATGGGAAGTGTCCTTGAAGATTGAGGTCGATATGCCGCGCGCGCCTTGGCGAGCAGGCTTGGGGCATTGCGCAGCATCGGATGGCTCGCATTCTGCGGTGCAGGCCTGTATAAGAAAAACCAATATTGCTGATCGCCCATTAGGAAAACTGATGTTCGACTACAAATTGCTATCGGCCCTCGCCGCCGTGGTCGAACAGGCCGGGTTTGAGCGCGCGGCGCAGGTGCTGGGCTTGTCCCAATCGGCCATTTCCCAGCGCATCAAACTGCTGGAGGCGCGCATCGGCCAACCGGTGTTGGTACGGGCCACGCCGCCGGCGCCGACGGAAATCGGCCGACGCCTGCTCAACCACGTGCAGCAGGTGCGTTTGCTCGAACGCGACCTGCAAACCCTGGTGCCGGCCCTGGATGAAGAAGGCTTGCCGGAACGGCTGCGCATCGCCCTCAACGCCGACAGCCTGGCGACCTGGTGGGCCGAGGCGGTGGGGGATTTCTGCGCCGAGCAGCACCTGTTGCTGGACTTGATCGTGGAAGACCAAACCGTGGGCCTCAAACGCATGCGCGCCGGCGAAGTGGCCGCGTGCGTGTGCGCCAGCGAGCGCCCGGTGGCCGGTGCGCGCAGCGTGCTGCTGGGGGCAATGCGCTACCGGGCCCTGGCCAGCCCGGCGTTTGTCGCCCGGCACTTCCCCCAAGGGGTGAAGGCCGAGCAACTGGCCCGCACCCCGGCGCTGGTGTTCGGCCCGGATGACTTTCTCCAGCATCGTTTTCTGGCGTCAGTGGGCGTCACAGGCGGTTTCGAGCACCATTTGTGCCCGTCCTCCGAAGGCTTTATCCGCCTCGCCGAAGCGGGCCTGGGCTGGGGCCTGGTGCCCGAGTTGCAGGTGCGCGAGCAACTGGCCCGGGGCGTGCTGGTGGAACTGCTGCCAGATAAGCCCATCGACGTGCCGCTGTACTGGCATCATTGGCGCAATGGCGGCCAACTGCTGGGCCTGCTCACCGAACACCTCGTACGCTCAACCAAACAATGGCTGGTGGCTTGAACACCCATGCCAGCGTCAACAACAACCCAGTAGTAGCTGCAAGCTCAAAGCTAAAGCCAAGGCTTGAGGCTTGAGGCTTACAGCTCAAAGCTTGCAGCTGCTTTTTAAGGAATATGAATGAAAATTCTGGTCACCGGCGCAAGCGGCTTTATTGGCGGGCGTTTTTCCCGTTTTGCCCTGGAGCAGGGCCTACAGGTGCGGGTCAACGGGCGTCGGGCCGAAGCGGTCGAGCATTTGGTGCGCCGTGGTGCCGAGTTCGTCCAGGGCGATTTGAGCGATGGCTTGTGGGTGCGCGAGTTGTGCCGCGACGTCGATGCGGTGGTGCATTGCGCCGGTGCGGTGGGGCTGTGGGGGCGTTATCAGGACTTTCACGACGGCAACGTGCTGCTGACCGAAAACGTCGTCGAGGCGTGCCTCAAGCAAAATGTGCGGCGCCTGGTACACCTGTCTTCGCCCTCGATGTACTTCGACGGCCGCGATCACTTGGGCCTGACCGAAGAGCAAGTGCCCAAGCGCTTTAGCCACCCCTACGCGGCCACCAAGTACCTGGCCGAGCAGAAAGTCTTCGGCGCCCAGGAGTTCGGCCTTGAAGTGCTGGCCCTGCGCCCACGCTTTGTCACCGGCGCCGGCGACATGAGCATCTTCCCGCGCCTGCTCAAGATGCAGCGCAAGGGGCGCCTGGCGATTGTCGGCAACGGCTTGAACAAGGTGGACTTCACCAGCGTGCAAAACCTTAACGAGGCCTTGCTCGCCAGCCTGCTGGCCAACGGCTCGGCCCTGGGCAAGGCGTACAACATCAGCAACGGCGCGCCGGTGCCGCTGTGGGATGTAGTCAACTACGTGATGCGCCAGATGCAGGTGCCCCAGGTTACCCGTTACCGTTCCTACGGCCTGGCCTACAGCGCTGCGGCGCTCAACGAAGGGCTGTGCAAACTCTGGCCCGGGCGCCCCGAGCCGACGCTGTCGCGCCTGGGCATGCAGGTGATGAACAAGAACTTCACCCTGGACATCAGCCGCGCCCGGCATTACCTGGGTTATGAGCCGAGCGTCAGCCTGTGGTCGGCCCTTGATGAGTTTTGCGCCTGGTGGCAAGCCCAGCACCCTGCCTGAAAACCGCCGCGCCCGCTCAACGGGGCGGCTTAGGGGTTTATACTCGCGCCATTCATTCCGGCCGCTCACAAAGGTTGCCCCATGCGTAACGATGCACACGACGACTTCGATGATGTTCCGAGCCTGCGGGCCGACCCCCTCGATGACGACTTCGCCCCCAACCCCGCCGCCCGCGAACGCACCAGCGTGCACTCGCGGCCCGTACCGGCGGCCAAGGTCAAGGTGCCGAGTACCGGGCCGCTGTGGGCGTTGGTCGGCGCGCTGTTCTTCGCCTTTGTCGGCCTGGCCTGGTGGAGCTTCCAGCAAATCTCGCTGATGGAGCAGCAACTGGTGGCAACCCAGGAAAGCTTTGCGCGCATCAGCGAAGAAGCGGCAGGGCGCTTGCAGGCGATCTCCGGCAAGGTGGTGGCCAGTGAGTCGAACGTCAACAGCGGCAGCGAAGCGCTGAAACTGCAAATCAAGCAACTGGAAAGCAAGTTGCTGGAGCAGAACAACCAGTTGCTCGAACAGAACAAGCAACAACAAGGCGTGGCGGGGCAGGCCACCGACCTGGACAAACGCCTGGCGCAGATCAGCAGCCAAGCCAACACCCACGCCACTGAATTGCAAACCGCCACCAGCCAGTTGCAGGCGCAGGTCAAGGCCCTGGGCACCGAACTGGCCGCCCTCAAGAGCGCCCAACCGGACACCAGCAAGGTCGATGCCCAGCTCAAGAGCCTGGGCGGTGAGATCGCCGCGCTGAAAAAACAGGGCAACCCGAGCGCGGCCATCGAACGCCTTGAACAAGACCTGCTGGTGCTCAAAAGCGAGCAGGACAACCGCCCGGCCAGCCCGGCAGGTGGAGCCAGTACGGCGGAGTTCGACGCCTTTCGCGGCCAGGTCACCCGTAACATCAACACCTTGCAAAGCCAGATCCAGAACCTGCAACAACAGATCAGCGCCCGCCGCTGACCTCTGGCCCACCCGGGCGGCGATGCCGCCCCGACCCTACAAAACCTGAATACCCTCCCATAGCCGCCAACCCGTCTACGCTGTTCACACGTCAACAGGAGCGAGGAATGGGCAATGAAGTACCTGCACAAAATGGCATGGTTGGGCTGTTTGCTGATGTTGCCGCTGGCGCCGGCCCACGCGGCCGATGATGGCCAAGCCGCGCGGGCCTTGCTGGAAAAGGCCCTGGCCTACTACCACGACAACGGCGACAAGGCCTTCGCCGCCTTCAGCCGTCAGGGTGAGTTCGTCGACAAGGATCGCTACGTATTTGTGGTCGACACCAAGGGCACGATGCTCGCCAGCGGCGGGCCGTCGTCGGCGCTGATCGGCCGCGATGTCAGCGAAGTGCTCGGCCCAGACCTGCAAAAAACCTTCAAGGACGCCCTGAAAATCCCCGAGGGCAATGGCATCCAGCAAGCCGAATACCGCTGGCGCAACTGGGCCGACGGCAAGGTCGAGCGCAAGCATGTGTACTACCAGCGCATCGGCCAGCGCATTCTTGCCGTCGGCTACTACCTGCCACGGGCCTCGGCCGAACAGGCCAAGGCGCTGCTCGACAAGGCCGCCGCCGACCTGGCCAAGGACGAAAAGGGCACGCTGGCGGCCATCAACACCCTCAAGGGCGGTTACCTGGAAGATGACCTCTATGTTTTCGTCGTCGACCTCGACACCCGCCGCTACGTGGCCCACGGCACCCAGCTGCGGCTTATCAACACCGACTTTGGCAAGGTCGTAGACCCTGAGGGCAAACCCGTGGGCGAGCCGATCCTGGCGTTGATCGCGGGGCAGGATGAGGGCGAATACCAATACCGCTGGAAAAACCCGGTCACCGCCAAGGTGGAAAACAAACACGCCTACCTGAAAAAGGTCGGGCACTTCCTGGTGGCCGTGGGGTACTACAGCCCTTGAGGTCACCCACCAAGCGCTGTACCTGACAAAGCCGCCCCACGGGCGGCTTTGTTCATGGGGCCGTCAGACGTTGCCTTGAGAAAAGGCTGAACTGGCGCCCAATGCTTGCATTTTGGCCGTGGCTCCCCTTCAAATGCAGGAGCAATGATGGGTAACCCGCTCAGCGGTATGTAAACCGCTCCACTCCCAGAGGCCTGGATGCAGTTATGAACAAGCCTGCCCTACCTTCCATCCCGGTGTTCACGCTCTATGGCGAAAGCCTCGGCTGGCCGACCCCGGACCTGCTGCACTGTGAAACCATCTCCCACCGCAGCCGCGAGCACCAATGGGAAATCAAACCCCATCGCCACGCCGACCTGTGCCAGTTGTTGTTTGTGCACAAGGGCCAGGCGCAGATCGAGGTCGACGGCCAGCACTGGCAGGTGGACGAGGCGGCGATCCAGATCCTGCCACCGCAGAGCGTGCACGGTTTTCGTTTCAGCGAAGAGGTCCAGGGTTATGTGCTGACCCTGGCCGCGCCCTTGCTCGCCCATTTGCAGGCGCAACTGGGCCAGGCCCTGGGCACCCTGACCGTGGCCGAAAGCTACCCGGTGGGCGCCGACGGCGATTACCTCGAAGGGTTGTTTGGCGCCTTGCAGCGTGAGTACATCGGCCATCAACCGGCGCGGGACATGCTCATGCATTCACTGCTCAGCGTGATCGTGGTGTGGCTGGGGCGCCAGGTGCAGCAGCGGCGCCAGAGCGAACAACGCCCGCAACGGGCGCGCGAGTACCTCAACGGCTACCTGCAACTGGTCGAAACCCACTACCGCGAGCATGTCAAAGTCGAAGACCTGGCCCATCAACTGGGCATCTCGGTGTCGCACCTCAACGGCACTTGCCGCGAACTGGCGGGGCAACCGGCGTTGCAGATCATGCACGAGCGCCAGTTGCTCGAAGCCAAGCGCCTGCTGACCTACACCAGCATGACGATCTACGAAATGTCCGAAGCCCTGGGTTTTTCCGACCCGACCAACTTCACCCGCCTGTTCCGCCGGCGCGTGGGCATCTCGCCCAAGGCTTTTCGCGACCGCCTCAAAGCCGGCCCGCGCGGCTGACTACCTCAGCGCATTGAGGGTTGCGGTGTGTGGGATGCAATGCTCGGCACCGCAACTGGCGGCAATGCGCGGCTCCTGGCGTGCCTGCTCGACGCGATAGGCCGCGGCGCCGTACAGCGCCAGGGTGAACGTGCAGGTGACAAAAATGGCGAAGAATCTTCTTGTTTTGATGTTCATGGCAGCGACCTCTGAACGAATACCCGGGGGGTACTGGTTTGAGCATAGGCCAGCCGTGGGTAGATGCCATGAGATTGCTATCGGGGTATTCAGGCCGCTGATGGGCCTGTTGTTTCTGTAGCAAGCGGGCAAGCCCGCTTGCTACAGGCCCACGTCCCAAATCGGTTCCTGGGGAAAGCGCAGCACCAGAAAATCCAGCACGCTGCGCAGCGCCGCCGGCATGTGTTTGCGCGAGGCGTAGACCGCGTAGATGTTCATCTGCCGCGGTTCGGCTTGCGGCAGCAGGCGGATCAACTCGCCGCTGTGCACATGCACGCCGGCCTGATAGCTGGGCAGCATCGCAATGCCGGCGCCGGCCAGGGTGGCGCGTAACAGGGTGCTGGCCTCGTTGGCGCTGATGTTGCCCTGTACCGGCACCGACAGCGGTTCGCCGCCCTGCTCGAAGTGCCACAGGCTCTTGCCGAAGTAGGAATGGGTCAGGCAATTGTGCTGGCTCAGGTCCTCGACCCGCCGGGGCGCCGGGTGTTCGCGCAGGTACGCCGGGGCGGCGCACACCAGCGAGCGGCACACCGTCAGGCGCCGGGCGATGAGGTTGGGGTCCAGGTCGTTGCTGGTGCGGATCGCCAGGTCGATGCGCTCGTCCACGAGGTTCACCGTACGGTCGAGCATTTGCAGGTCGATGCTCACCCCGGGGTAGCGCTTGACGTACTCGGCCATGGCGTCGGCCAGTTGCGCCTGGCCGAACGAGGTGCTTACGCTCAGGCGCAGCAGGCCGCGCGGGGCGTCATCCGGCTCGCTGACGGCGGCTTGCATGTCGGCGCTCAATTCCAGCATCTGCCGGCAGCGCGGCAGGATTTCACTGCCGGCGGCGGTCAGGCTCAACTTGCGCGTGGTGCGGTGCATCAGGCGCGCACCGACCCAATCTTCCAGTTCCGCCAGATACCGCGACACCACCGGCCGCGACAGGTCTAGGTGCTCAGCGGCGGCCGACTGGCTGCCCAGGTCCACCACCGTGACAAACACCCGCATTGCGTGAAGACGATCCATGATTTGCCCGCTTTCAGAAACAAACTATGTTCGAGCATCGCATTTTTCAGTGCCAATGACCTCACTAAGCTGCACCGATGCCATTCCCGGCCACCGCCTTCTGGAGCACTGCCATGATCGGATTTTCCACCCTCAAGCGCCTGTTACTGGCCACCGCCGCCCTCGGTTTTGCCGCCCACGCCGCCGCCAGCGAACCGGCCCTGAAGCTGGACGTGTACAACCCCGGCGAGGCGGCGATCTTCCCGGTCAGTTCGGTGCTGGTCAGCGGCCAGAAGGACGCCATCCTGGTCGATGCCCAGTTCGGCAAGGCCCAGGCCCAAGCCGTGGTAGACAAGATCCGCGCCAGCGGCAAGCACCTGACCACCATCTACATCAGCCACGGCGACCCGGATTACTACTTCGGCCTGGACACCCTGGTCGCCGCGTTCCCCGAGGCCAACGTACTGGCCTCTGCGCCGACCGTGGCCCACATCAAGGCCACCGTGGCCGGCAAACTGGCCTTCTGGGGGCCGCAGATGGGCGCCGACGTGCCGCACAAAACCATCGTGCCCCAGGTGCTTGAAGGCAACAGCCTGACGCTCGAAGGCCAGTCGTTGCAGGTCATTGGCCTGGACGGCCAGCAGCCGGACCGCAGTTTTGTGTGGATCCCCTCGATCAAAGCCGTGGTCGGTGGCGTGGTGGTGGCCGAGAACATTCATGTGTGGATGGCCGACACCCAGAGCGCCCAGTCCCGCGCCGATTGGCTGGCGACCCTGCAACGCATCGAAAGCCTGCAACCGGCTACGGTGATTGCCGGCCACTATTTGGGCCAGGGCAGCCGTTCATTGGCGGCGGTGCGCTTCACTAGCGACTACATTCAAGCGTTCGACCAAGAGGCCGCCAAGGCCAAGGACGCCGCGCAACTGATTGCAGCAATGAAAAAACGCTACCCCGACCTGGGCGATGACAGTTCCCTGGAGCTGAGTGCCAAGGTCGCCAAGGGCGAAATGAAGTGGTGAAGCGAGTCCAACCAACGGAGAACGTCATGAGCACAATCGCAATTATCGGGGCCACCGGCCGCGCCGGCAGCCAATTGCTGGAAGAGGCCTTGCGCCGGGGCCATAGCGTCACAGCCATCGCCCGCAATACCGCCAGCCTTGGCCAGCGCCCCGGGGTGGTGGCCAAGGAGGTCGACGTACTGGACGCCAACGCCCTGCAAGCGGCCCTCGCCGGGCACGATGCGGTCATCAGCGCCGCACACTTTGCCACCATCCCTGCCAGTGCCATCCTCGGCCCGGTCAAACAGGCTGGGGTCAAGCGCCTGCTGGTGGTAGGTGGCGCCGGCTCATTGCTGCTGCCCGGCGGTGGCAAAGTCATCGACAGCCCCGGTTTCCCCGAGGAGTACCGCGCCGAGGCCAGCGCTGGCGGCGTCTACCTCGACACGCTGCGCCAGGAGAGGGACTTGGACTGGACCTTCCTTTCGCCCTCGGCGGAGTTCGTCGAAGGCGACCGCACCGGTAAATTCCGCCTGGGCCAGGATGAGTTGCTGATCGACGCCCAGGGCCGCAGTTGGATCACGTTCGCCGACTTTGCCATCGCAATGATCGACGAACTGGAAAACCCCAAGCATTCGCGGCAGCGGTTTACGGTGGGGTATTGAGCCCCTGAGCCGGTAGCTTTCATGTGGGCGTGAGCCTGCTTGCGATAGCGGTGGTTCAGGTACATCGCTATCGCGAGCGGGCTCGCTCCCACAGCGGTTCACGCCTACACAAAGTCCTCAGGAGCGCAGCCGCGCCAGATCCCGCAACGGGGGCGCGCCGAACAGGCGGCTGTATTCGCGGCTGAATTGCGAAGGGCTTTCATACCCCACCCGGTAACCCGCCGCCGAGGCGTCCAGGCCTTCGGCCAGCATCAGGCGGCGGGCTTCCTGTAGGCGTAATTGCTTCTGGTACTGCAACGGGCTCATGGCCGTCATGGCCTTGAAACGGTGGTGCAGGGTCGACACGCTCAGGTTCACCGTGCGCGCCAGGTCGTCGATGCGCAGCGCTTGCTGATAGTTGCCGTTAAGCCATTTGATCGCCTGGCCGATGCGGTGGCTCTGGCTATTGGCGCTGGCGATTTCATACAGGCGATAACCCTGGGGGCTGCGCAACAGGCGATAGAGAATTTCGCGCTGCACCAGGGGCGCGAGCATGGCCACGTCCTTGGGCGTGTCCAGCAGGCGTGCCAGGCGCAGCACCGCGTCCAGCATCGCCGGGTCCAGGGGTTCCACGTACAACCCGCGGCCCGTGGGCCGGGCGGGCACGCCCAAGGGGCCGGCGTCGGCGATCAATGCGGTGATTTGTGCCGGGTCGATGTCCAGGCGCAAAGCCAGGATCGGCTCCTCGCTTGTGACATTGACCACCCGCCCGCTCAGGGGCATCGACACCGAGACCACCAGGTAATTGAGCGGGTCGTAGTTGAACAACTCGTCGGCCAGGCGCACTTCCTTGCGGCCCTGGGCGATGACGCACAGCGCCGGTTGCGCCAGCACCGGGGCGAACTCATGGCAATGGCTGTGGCGCGACATGAACAGCGAACCGATGGCCGTGGCGTAGGTGCCGTCCTGGGCGGTGTTGCGGGCGATCAGCGCGGCCAGCTCGGCGCGCTGTTTTTCCCGGTCGGCGTCCAGCGGGGCCGGGGGGTTCTGGGGCGACAGCATGGCGGGCATCCTCGGCGGCGATCGGGGGAAACCCGCACAGCTTATGTTTGTGCAAGGCCAGCGGGTAGATCATTGCTGCACAAAAGTTGCCTGATCCTGCCGGGTTTTGCGCCTATCGCCGCCGCCCAGGACCCGCCAGCGGTAAAACTTGCTTGAAACCGCGACCCTCGCGGCCTTCGAAGGCCGACCGCCGGCACCAGCACGAAAAAACGCCCGGCGCAGGATCGTGCAATAAACCGGCAGAAATCGACTAACGGCCCTGGCCCGCGCCCCTTAACCTTTGATCCTGCCGTCACCCGGCTCCGGGTGGCGCATCGACACCTGCGGAGGATCTCCCATGACCATGCCTTTACCCGTCAGCCACATGGCCCTGGTGCGTGCCCGCGCCGGGCGCTCGATGGACCTGGGCGCGCGCCTGAGCAGCCTGATCGAACCCACCCTCGGTGCCCCTGGTTGCCTGCACTTTGCCTTGCAGCATTCGCTGTGCGACCCGGACTTGTGGCAGGTCTGCGGGTTTTGGCGCGACGCGCAGGCCATGACCGCCCACTTCAACTCGCCCGCCCTGAACGTGTTCGCCCAACTGGTGCAGGACGGCGTGGTCGAGCGCCTGGATTTCCACACCTTCAGCGAGGTGTCCCGCCCACAGGACATGCAGCGCCTGGCCGGTTGAGCCGCTAGAATGGCCGCTTTTCATTTGCCCAGGAGCAGTGACATGGCACGTAGAGAGTTCGCACAATTCGAGGCCGTTTCGGCCGCTGTACGGGGGGAGGAGGGCTACCACGCCGCCATCGCGGTCAAGGGCCTGGGCGCTTCGGGGGCGCCGCGTTTCCATAAGGTGCTGGCCGAGCAGACGTTCAACACCGCCCTGGCCGCCGACGAAGCCGCCGAGCAGTCATTGGCGTTGCTGGGCGATGTCGACGACGAAGGCGAACTGGTCTGGCGCGCTATTTGACCGCGCCGGGTCGGTACATCTTGAACAGGGCCTCGGGGCCTACCTGGAAGTAATCCGCCGGGCCGCCGCCGCGCAGAATCGGCTCGGCGGCGGCGGTGTCGTAGACGCCGTCCTTGAGCAACCACTTGGCGATATGCACCGCCACCACTTCGCCCAGCACCAACCAACTCGGCACCAGCGCCTGGTCGGCCCGTTGCAGTTGAATGATCTGGGTGACCTTGCATTCAAACGCCACCGGGCTCTCGCCCACCCGCGGCACCGCGATCACCTTCGACGCCACCGGCGTCAACCCCGCCAACGCGAACTCATCCACCTCGGCCGGCACGCTGGCGCAGCTCTGGTTCATCTGTTCGGCCAACGGCCGCGTGGCCAGGTTCCAGACGAACTCGCCGGTCTGCTCGATGTTGTTGAGGCTGTCTTTGCGCCCGACGCTGGAGAACCCGATGATCGGCGGAATGTAGTTGAAGGCGTTGAAAAAACTGTAGGGCGCCAGGTTCAGGCGGCCGTCGCGGTCCTGGGAAGAAATCCAGCCAATGGGCCGCGGGCCGACGATGGCATTGAACGGGTCGTGGGGCAGGCCGTGGCCGTGGGCGGGTTCGTAGAAATGGATGTCGTCCGGCATGGGCGGGTTCCTGCTGGGTGGCTCGGGGAGGCGCCATAGTGCTATCGGGGGCGGCGCAATTCCATGGGGAACATGGAATTTTCATACATCGGCCACCTATTTTTCACAGCGCCCACTTCAGTCTGCGCCCTAGCTCGACACCTTTGCGGTGAACACGCTGCCGCAGATCACCCTAGTGTTCTGGATCATGAAGAACAGCGCCACGACCCTGGGCGACTTCCTGACCCAACCCCATGAAAAGGGTGGGCTGGATTTCGGCACCATCGGTTCGTCGGCGGTATTGGCGTTGGTGCTGGTGGCGATGATCGCCGGGGCGTCGTATGCGCAGCGCCGCTATGGGCGCCAGGTGGCGCCTGAGTTGAGCTGAAATCGGTTAACCGTGGGTGTAGCAAGCGGGCTTGTGTGGGAGCGGGCTCGCCCGCGATGGCGATGGCACATTCACAGTGAATGCCGGCAGTTAAACCGCCCTCGCGGGCGGGCCCGCTCCCACAACAAACCCATGGCTACAACAGGTCAGTCTGTCTCGATCCGCGAGTGGGTGCGGGTGTCTTTCATCGTGGCGTACACCGCCAGGGAGATGGCGATGCACCCGGTCACGTACCAGTAGTAGCCGGTTTCCATGCCCACGCTCTTGAACCACAGGGCGATGTATTCAGCGGTGCCGCCGAAGATCGACACGGTCAGCGCATACGGCAGGCCCACGCCCAGGGCGCGGATTTCGGTGGGGAACAGCTCGGCCTTGACCACGGCGTTGATCGAGGTGTAGCCGCTGACAATAATCAGCGCCGCCATAATCAGGAAGAACGCGCCCCACCAGGTCTGGATGGTGTGCAGGGTGGTGAGGATCGGCACGGTGAACAGGGTGCCGAGCACGCCGAAGGCGATCAGGATCGGGCGCCGGCCCACTTTGTCCGAGAGCCCGCCGATGATCGGTTGCAGGCACATGAACAGGAACAGCGTCGCTGCCGAAATGGTGGTGGAGTCGGAGATGCTCATGCCCACCGTGTTCACCAGGTACTTCTGCATGTAGGTGGTGTAGGTGTAGAACGCCAGGGTGCCGCCCATGGTCAGGCCGACCACGGTCATCAGTTCCTTGGGATGGCGCAGCAAGGTGCGCATGGAGCTTTCCTTGGCTTTTTTCTTCTTGGTGAACGACTCGGTTTCTTCCATGCCACGGCGCAGGTACAAGGCCACTACCGCGCACAGCGCGCCGATGGCGAACGGAATGCGCCAGCCCCATGCGTACAGTTCTTCGGTGGTCAGCACTTGCTGCAACACGATCAGCACGCCCAGCGCGATGAGCTGGCCGGAGATCAGGGTCACGTACTGGAAGCTGGAGAAGAAGCCGCGACGTTCCTTGGTCGCCATTTCGCTCAGGTAAGTGGCCGAGGTGCCGTACTCGCCGCCCACGGACAAGCCTTGCAGCAGCCGCGCGAACACCAGCAAGATCGGCGCGCCGACGCCAATGGTCTCGTAGCCGGGGGCCAGGGCAATAATCAGCGAGCCGAAGCACATCAGCAGCACGGAGGCCATCAGCGCTGATTTACGGCCCACACGGTCGGCGTACAGGCCCATCAGCCAGCCGCCGATGGGGCGCATCAAAAAGCCCACGGCGAAAATCGCGGCGGTGTTGAGCAACTGCGCGGTGGTGTCGCCCTTGGGGAAGAAGGTCTTGGCGAAGTACAGCGAGAACGCGGCGTAAACGTACCAGTCGTACCACTCGACCATGTTGCCCACCGAGCCACTGAAAATCGACTTGATGCGGCTGGAGGTGGTTCTTTCTTTTGCGGGCGCAGCGGTCGCCCCGCCAGGCAGGGTATTGGAGTTATCCATTGAAGGATCCTTCATCGTCATTGTTGTTGTGGAGCGCGTCGAAGCGCAGCCTGGCAGGGCTATAGCAGAACCCGTGCCAGCAACCGAAGGCCCGGGCTAGAGGGGTTTGACAGGTTTTGTGAGCGGTAAACCGCTGACGGTGGGAGGTGGATGAGCGGAAAACCGCCTATGCCGAACGGGTGACAGGCCGATGTTGGAGGGGGCAAGCCTTTGTGGGAGCGGGCCTGCCCGCGATGGCGGCAACCGGGGCAATGAAGAGGTTGGCTATTAGGGCCCTATCGCGGGCAGGCCCGCTCCCACAGTTGAACTGGGGTGTGGGTGGGATTTTCATTTTCCTCTGTGGGAGCGAGCCTGCTCGTGATGGCGGTGACGAATGGCAGGGGTAAGACAGTTGCCCCACAGCGGCCCGATCTTTTTACGCAGGCTATGGCCCTAGAAACATCTCCCGGGTCAGCCCGTGGCGTTGCATTTTTTCGTTGAAGGTACGCCGGGGCAGTTGCAGTTCGGCGAGGACGGCTTTGATGTCGCCGTGATGGCGGGTCAGGGCGGCGCGCAGGCATTGGGCCTCGAAGGCTTCCTGGCGGGCGGCGAGGGATTGATTGGGCTGCGGCTCGTCCTCGGCCGGGGCTTGCAGGCCCAGCACCTGGCGCTCGGCGACGTTGGCCAGTTCGCGCACGTTGCCCGGCCAGTCGTGGCTGAGCAGGCGGCTCAGTTGCGCGCCGCTGCTAGGGGCGGCGTTGCGGCCCAGGCGTTGGGCGGCGGCGTGAAGGAAGTGCTCGTAGAGCAGGGGAATGTCTTCGCGGCGCTCGCGCAGGGGCGGCAGGCGCAGTTCGGCAATGTTCAGGCGATAGGCCAGGTCTTGGCGAAAGCGCCCCGCGCGGGCCTCATCCAACAGGTCCGGTTTGGTCGCGGTGATGATGCGCAAGTCCACGCTGATGCTCTGGTTCGCGCCCAGGCGTTCAAGCTTGTGTTCCTGCAACACCCGCAGCAATTTCACTTGCTGGGCCAAGGGCATGCTCTCGATTTCATCGAGAAACAGCGTGCCGCCGTCGGCGTATTCGAGCTTGCCAATGCGCTTGCCCTGGGCGCCGGTGAACGCGCCGCTTTCATGGCCGAACAGCTCGGCCTCGAACAGGTGCTCGGGGATCGCCGCGCAGTTGAGCGCCACGAAGGGTTTGTCGGCGCGCGGGCCGAAATCGTGCAGGCAACGGGCGATCAGTTCCTTGCCGCTGCCGGTTTCGCCACGGATCAGCACATTCACCGGCAGCGCCGCCAAGTCCAGCACCTGGCGGCGCAGGGTCTGCATGCTTTGCGACACACCCAGCAGGCGCGCATCCAGGCGTGCACGGTGGTCGGCCTGGGTGTGCAGGCTGCGGTTTTCCAGCACCAGGGCGCGTTTGTCCAAGGCGCGGCGCAGGCTGGCCAGCAGGGTCTCGGGGCTGAAGGGTTTTTCCAAAAAGTCGTAGGCGCCGTCGCGCATGGCCTCCACTGCCATCGGCACGTCGCCGTGGCCGGTAAGCAGGATCAGCGGCAGGTCCGGGTCCAGGGCGCGCACCTGCTCCAGTAACTCCAGGCCGCTCATGCCGGGCATGCGCACATCGCTGAGGATCACCCCGGGAAAATTCCGCGGCAGTTGTTCAAGGCATGCCTGCGCACGGGCAAAGCACTGCACCGCGAACCCCGAAAGCCCCAGCCATTGCTCCACGGCGTCGCGGATACTGGCCTCGTCATCCACCACCATCACGGCGTTCAACATGGCGCGCTCACCTCAAGGGCAATCGGCAGGGTCAGGGTGAACAGCGCACCGCCCGGAATGTTGGCCACGCTCAAGCGCCCACCGTGTTCATGGACAATGGCGAACGACACCGCCAGCCCCAGGCCCAAGCCATCACCTACCGGTTTGGTGGTGAAGAAGGGGTCGAAGACGTTGTTCAGGTTCTCGCTGGCGATGCCACCGCCGCTGTCGGCCACGGTCAGGCGCCACAGGTGCTGGTCGGCTTCGATGCGGATTTCCAGGTGTTTGAGGGGTTTGTCGGCCATGGCGTCGAGGGCGTTGCGCAGCAGGTTGATAAGCACTTGTTCGAGGCGGATTGCATCGCCCTGGACCCACGCTGGGCGGGCCAGGTGCAACGTGGTGCTGATCTGTTCATCACGCAGGCGCGCTTCGAGCAGGTGCAGGGACTGGTCCACCACCGCGGCCAGGTCGAGGCGTTCGCGCAGGCCGCTGGGGCTTTTGCGGGCGAAGGTCTTGAGGTGGCCGGTGAGCGCGGCCATGCGGGTGAGCATGGCGTCCAGCGGCCCCAGGGCTTTATGGGCGTCATCGACGCGGCCGTGGTCCAGCAGCAGGCGCAGGGTGGCCAGTTGGGTGCGTTGGGCGGTCAGCGGTTGGTTGATTTCGTGGGCCAGGGCGGCGGACATCTGCCCCAGGGCCGCCAGTTTGGCCGATTGCACCAGGCCATCCTGGGCGGTGCGCAGGTCGCGGGTGCGTTCTTCGACCAGTTTCTCCAGCTCTTCGCGGCTGCGTTGGCGCAGGCGGGCCAGGCGCCAGCGCTGGTTGAGGAACAGCAGCAGGAACACCAGGGCCAGCCACGCCCCGGCGGCGGCGAGCCCGGCGTTGCGGCTGTCTTCCAGGGCGGCTTGCGGTTTGCGCAACAGGTGCAGGGTCCAACCCTCGGCGGTCAGCGGCAAGGATTCCCACAGGTAATCCTGCTCGCCGTCCGGGCCATCGACCCGCGCCAGGTAGCTGTTGTCGTCAAAACGTCGCACCGCTTGGTAGGCCAGGGGCGTGAGGGGTTGTTTGTCGTATTGGCGGGTGGCTTGCAGCTCGGCGCGGTCGGCGTCCGACAGGGGTTGCAGGTAGCGGTAGCGCCAGCCGGGCTGGTTGGCGATAAATACGATGCCGCGTGCGTCGCTGACCAACAGGGTGTCGCTGCCCTGGCGCCATTCGCGTTCCAGCTCGGGGAATTCGAGTTTCACCACCATGGCCCCGAGAAACTCACCGGCGCCGTTGTGCACCGCGCTGGCAAGGAAGTAGCCGGGAATGCCGCTGGTCACGCCCACCGCGTAGAAACGCCCGGTGCCCTGGCTGCGGGTTTGCATGAAGTAGGGGCGAAAGCCGTAGTTGTGGCCCACGTAGCTGCTGGGCAGGCGCCAGTTGCTGGCGGCCACGGCCAGGCCGGTGCGGTCCAGCAGTTCCAGGGTCGAGGACTGCGCCGCGCCGTTGATTTTTTCCAGTTTGCGGTTCAGGGCGCCTTGCTGTTCGGTGCCCAGCGGGCCGTCGAGGGCGGCGATCAGTTCCGGGTCCAGGGCCAGCACGGCGGGCAGGGCGCGGTAGCGTTCGATCAGGGTGTGCAGCGAGTTAGCGTACAGGGCCAGTTGTTCATTGGCCCGGGCGGCGTCCTCCACCAGCGCCTGGCGCTCGGCGTGGCGCATGGCAAACCCGGCCGCGAGGGCGGCGCCGGCAAGAATCAGCAAGGTGTAGAGCGTCAGGCGCAAGGGGCGAGAGGTCAGGTTCATGCTGTCGGAAATAGGCAGGAATGGGGGCGGGCACCATACCATGGAGGCCCGCGTGCTTCATTGATCCGGCGACGTTGCGTGGTGATCGGGCGCTCTGGCGGATGAGTGAACTCAAGTGGGTGGACGCAACACATCTATCGCCCGCCCTATTGACACAATGGGCCTGGCGAACGTTATCAAGTCGTCATGGCTCAGGTGCGCCTCATGCATTCGGTTGGCCCCTCCGGTCTGGTTGTAGGGGCTGAAGTCAGGTGTTTGGTCGAGATGTTTGAGCAGCGGTTCGTTGTTCAACACCATGTTTTCAAGCAAGGACACGCCGCGTACATCGGTGGCGTCAATTTCATACAGGTAGTACTGGGTGGGGTGGTAAGCCGCGTACTCCAAAACCCCCGTCAGGGATTCGGCCACTATCAAGGCATCGCCGCCGATCATTTTGGGGATGGCGGTAAATTCGTCCGAGGGCTTGAAGCCCTCGCGCGCCACTTCGGCGGGTGTGCGCCGATCCGCCCGGTAGACCTTGCCGCCAAAGTTGCCGCGGGCCAGCAGGTTCCTGTTGTTCAGGCTGTATTGGAACTGAGGCGTGTGAGTGTTTAAACGCTCTAAAAGGCTGTGTTGCTCGGCGGTCGGTGGCGGCGGGTTCAGGCTTTCGGGGGTTGCCGGGTTACTGGTGTCGGAGGGGGGCGGCGAGCCTTGGCTTTGCAGGGACGCCGGCGAGTCCTGGGTCTGCATCGCCTCCTCGTCATCGCTGTGTTCCGAGGCCGGGGAGGCGATGGGGGGCAAGCCATATTGGTAGCGCAGGCTTTGTTCGTGTTCGACGAACTCGTCCAGTACCCGATCCAGCGCCGGGTCATCGTCCTGCCACATGCGCCCGTCGGGGTCGGTGCGGCTGATGGGGTTGCTGCCACAGAAGCCGTAGAGGTTCAGCCCATCCACCGCCCCCGCCGGGTCGGCGCTGGCCCAGCGCTGCAACCACGGCGCGTAGTAGCGGGCGCCGTAGTAATAGAGGCCGCTGCTGTCGCGCTCCTTGCCTGAGTAGCGCACCGTTTTGTACTCGGCCTCTACCTGGGAGCGGGCCGCTTGCCACGCGGTGCCGCCGAACGGGTAGTAGCCCTCGCGGCTTATCACGTGGGCCTGTTGGTCGAGTTCGGTGTCCAGGGAGCCTAAGGGGTCGGTCAGGCTGTAGCGCAGTTGATCGGCGTCGATGCCGTCGGGTTTGCCCGCTGCCCAGTGCAGGCAGCGCACATGGATGTGGCCTGCTTGCAGGGTGACCACGTGCAGCACCTGCTGCTCACCGTCCACCGTGCGCACTTCTAGGCCCGTCAGGTAGCGCACTTCGCGGATGTGTTCGACCGCCGCGGCCCTGGCCCGTTGCCAGGTGCGCAGGCGTTGGCCGGTGCTGTCGTAGACGTAGCACTCGCGATCATCGTCGCCGTGGGCGCGGGACACTTGGGTCAAGCCTTGTAATTGGTTGCGCACGGTCCAGGCCAAGGCCTGCCCGCCCGGTTGCAGGGTGAGCAGGTTGCCAGCGGCGTCGTAGGTCATCTCCAACTCAGCGCCCTGGCCTTTTTGCCAGCCCAGGCAGCGGTTGCTCTGGTCGTGCGGGCGCATGTGCACGGTGTGGGACTGGCCGGGCAGGGCGCTGACGTGGGTGAGGCGGGTCAGGTTATTGCCGTTGTCGTACGCGAACGTTTGCGTGTAGCCGCCCAGGCGCGTGAGGTCGATGGGGCTTATCAATGGCGGCAACTGCGGCTGGGTGCTGGCGCCGGGGCCCTCCAGGCCGGTGGCGCTGGCCAAGCGATAGAGGCTGTCGTAGGTGAAGGCGCGGCTGCCGTCCAGGCGTTGGTTGGCGGCGTAGCGGATGGCTTGGGTGTGGTCGGTGAGGGCGATAACGTTGCCGACCGGGTCGTAGGCCTGGCTCAGGTGTTGAAACACCGTGCTGCCCTTGAACGCCTTGAGTTGCCTGAGGCGGCCATCGGCCGGGTCGAAATCGGTGACGCTGACCACGCCGTTCCCCGCCACTTGCGCCTGGATCTGGCCATCGGCGTTGTACTCGATGCCTTCCACCAGGGTTTGCACGGTGGCTGCACCGTGCAGTTGCAAGGCCAGGCGCTTGGGGCGGCCATCGAGGCCGTAGGTCAAGTGCTGGCGATGGTTGCGGGCGTCGGTTTGCTCCAGCGGGACGCCGCTGGCGTTGTAGCGCCATTGGGTCAGCCAGGTGTCGGGTTCCAGCAACGCTTCCTGGCCGGCGGCGGTGGGTGGCCAGTCGGGCATGTCCAGGCCCTTGAGAAAGCGTCGGCCCTGGCGTAGGGGCGCGCCATTGACGGCGTACTCATCCATGCTCAGGCGCCCGGCGCTGTCGTGCTCGGCTACCAGGCGCCCGCATTGGTTGTGCTGGGCGTAGGCCGCCGAGCCGTCGCCATAGGTCAAGCGCTGCACGGTTTGGGCGGGGCCGGCGCGGGCCTGTTCGACGATGGCGGTGGGCCGCAGCAGAGGGTCGAATGTACTGCGTTGGTGGCTGCCACGTTGGTCCCAACGTTGCAACGCCTGCCCGGCCACACCCGGCAGGTCGATGCGCCAGCCGCTGTCGACGCTGATACTGCACAACACCGCCCCACCCAGGCTGTACAGGTTGTTCAGGTTGGCTTGTGGCCCGTTGTGGCGTGGGTCGTATTGCGCCACCACGTGTGCGGCGGCGTCATGGTGCTGGCGGCTGACTTGGGCTTGCGGTGCATCGGCCGCGGTGGCGCGCAGGTACTGCACCTGGCGCACCACCAGGCCCCGGCCGTCAATCGCGGCCAGGGTCGGGGTGTGGTGATGCACGCCGGGGTTCATGCCTTGGCGTCCTTGGCCTTGCGTGCCATGACGTCTTCATAGGTGTCGTTTTTGTCTTCGGCAATGGTGTACCAACCCAGGTAGGTTTGGCGGTCTTCCAGGTCGTCCTTGGCGGCGACGGTGCGTACCAGGCGCCCAGGTGCGTCGTAGTAGAGCCGGTCGCAGTAGCCGTGCTGGCGAAAGGATTGGTCGTTGATGTAGCGCGTCTGGTCGGCGAAGTACGGGCGATAGACCCGTACTGTCACGCCCTTGTTGTTGTATTCGACCCGTTCGCTGACTCGCCAGCGCCGTGCGGCCTGCTGTTGCACGGGTTTGCCGTCGGCGCCCAGTTTCAGCGCGCCGTTTTCGTCCACCACGTAGGCCAGGCCCGGCTCGACTTCCTGTTTGGTTTGCAGGGTGCGGGCAAAGCCGTCGAAGCAGGCGATAGCGATGCGTACCTGGGCCTCGGGGTCGCCGGGGTAGCGGTCGGCTTGCAGGGTGGCGACGTGCACTGGCTCACGCTGGGCAGCGTCGAGTTGCTGTTGCAGGATCACTTCGTTGGGCGAAGGGTTTTGCAACCCCAGCATATGCTGGCGGGCACGGTCGCACAGGTGCCCGCTGGGCAGGATGAAGCCTTCGGCCCTGGCCCAGGTGCGCCACGCCTCGGGCGGCGGCGAGGCCTGCGAGATCCGGCCCATCCAACTGAATGGGTCGGAAAATATCGCAGTGGCGTACTCGCCGATCGCGGCCACCGGGTTGGCAATGGCGGTTGCCGGGCTGCGGTCGGCGGGGGGCACGTAATCGGCTAGGGGCTTGAAGCCCACCGGTAGGCCCAGTTCGGTGCCATGGAAGCTGCTGACCTGCATCTCGCCCAGGGCGTTGTAGCGCGCCTCCTGGATATTTTCGTTGGGGTCTTGGATGCGCCCGGGCAGGAAGGTGCGGTAGTCGATGTCCCGCACCTGCGTGGCGCAGCCATCGGGTAATTGCACGGCCGTTTGCAGGCACCAGTAGGGGTCGTGGGTGACCTGGGTGATGCCGTGGCTGAGGGTCTGTTGCACGTGGGTGATGCTGTAGAAATCCTCCAGCTTGGCGTAGGTGGCAAAGCCCTGGCGCACCGACCACAGGTTGGTCTTGTTGTCTTCTTCCTGGTCGTACGGCAGGAACAGCTTCATCGGCTGGTAGCCGACCTCGGGTTCGAGCAGACGCGCCTTGAGGTCGAAATTCGGGTCGATGTCTTTGACCCGGTCATAGGCGCTCAGCGCGGTGGCATCGAGTTCGGCGTGCTCTTCGTAGTCGGGCAGGGCCTCGAAGGTGGCCGCGCCCACGGGCAGGGTAATGCCGCTGTCCGGGTGTTTGTAGCGCTGCAGGCTGAGGCCGGTGAGCACGGCTTTTTGCGCCCAGGGGCCGCCGTCCTGGCTCAGTTCGAGGAATTTTTCGTGGCACAGGTCATTGGCGTGCAGGTCGGTTTTGGCCAGCACCAGGGCATTGCTGCGCGAACGGTACGCCAGGCCCAGGCGCCAGGCTTGTGGGTCGCTTTGGTGGATGAACCCGACCTTGGCCTGGGTCAGGTACCAGGCCTGCTGGGCCTCGTCATGGGTATCGCTCCACCAGGTGTTTTGGTAGGGGTCGCTGAAGGGCGGCGCGTCGCTGCGGGTTTTACGTCGCGGGCAGTAGACCACCCAGCCGTGGGTCAGGGTGCCGTAGTCGTCCCACTCCAGGTTGATGCTGTGCTGGCACAGCGGGTCATCGGCGACGGATTGTTCGTAGTGCAGGCTGCGCGACTCCAGTGTCAGTGGTTGCACCACGGCGTAGGGCTGGTGCTGCCCCGCCGGGCGCAAGAGGCGCACCAGGTAGCGGTGCTGCTGCACGCCGTAGGGCACGGCGGGAGCGTCAGCGTTGTAGATTTCGCTGCGCAGCACCGAGCCGCTCAGGGCCCGGGCGACTTCCCGGGCCAGGGTGTCGTCGATGGGGTCGAGCCCTTCGCTGGCATGGTCGCGGCTGTGGTAGCGCTGCACCAGGGTCGGGCGCAGCGCCGCGGCGCCAGGGTCGCCGGCGTAGCCGTCGCTGGGCGGCATGTCCACGGCCCGGCCGGTGTGGAACCAGGTTTTGCTCAGCACGGGGGCGGTAAAACCGTCTTCCAGGCGTTGGGCCGGGGCGCCTTCGGTATCGGTTTGCAGCAGCAGGCCGAAGCCGCGGAACTCACGCTCGTGGCGGTCGTAATAGCCCTGGCGGTAACTGAAGTGCTGGCTCAGTTGCTGGCCGCTGATTTCATCCAGTTGGGTCTGCTGGCTGACCAGGTGCAGGGCGAAGGGCAGTTCGCATACAGGCTCTTGCTGGGCGGCGCGCAACTGGGCTTTTTCGTCGAGCCATTCCTGGGCTGAACTGCGATAGCTCACGCCGTTGCGGGCGCCCATGTTGTTGTTGGCGCGGCTGAGCAGGTAGGGCTTGGCCTGGACGAAGTCATAGCGCCAGTGCCGCGGCGACATGTGCGGTACGCTCAGCACCAGGCTGGAACAGCCCAGGCCTTGCAGGTCGGCGAAGCTGACTTCGCACAAACGGTCGTAGCGCACACCCTCGGGCCAGGGTTGGGTCTGGGGCGTGTCGGGGTAGCCGTTGCCGGCGTGGTTCATGAACACCTCAAAGCCATCGCTCTTGAGGTAAATCAGGTCGGCGGCGCCGGAGCCATCGAGGTCGGCCAGGCGCACCTGCGCCGCCTCGAATTCTTCGTAGGCAAACGGCAAGGTACTCAGTACAAAACCTTTGCCGAAGCGCCCGTGGCCCAGGTTGGGCCAGCATTTGACCTCGTTGTGGCGGATGCGCACCAAGTGTTGTTGGCCGCTGCCCAGCACATCGCTGAAGGCCACCAGTTCCGTGGGGGACGGGCTGAGCAGCGGGAGGGCATCGTCGTCGTCCCGGCGGGGCACATCCACACCCCGAGCAAAGCCATCCTCGCGGCGGCTGGCGTAGAGGCGCACGCTGCGGCTGCCGATCAGGGTCAGGTCCGTGAGGCCATCACCCACCAGGTCGGCCAGTTGGGCCTGGGGGTGGAAAAACTCCGTGGGAAAGGCGTTGAAGGGCACGAATTGGGACCAGGTGCGGTCCGGGTTGAGGGTGAAAAAACCACTCATGCCGGGCATCGCCACGACCCAGTCGAGCTTGCCGTCGCCGGTCATGTCGCTCAGGGATTGGCGCACCGCTTTGCTGCTGTCGGCCGCGGGCAAGTGGGGCAGCAATTTCCATTCGTCATAGCGCACTTGATCGCCGCCGTCCGGGCCGCGCTGGGGTTCGCGGTAGTACCAGGCCTGGTCGATGCGGTACAGCACACCGGGCAGGCCTTCGCCGTAAAGGTCCACCAGTTGATAGGCCTGGCCGTCATTCAAACCGGGCATCGACGGGAATGGCGTATAGCCCTGGCGGTCGGCCACCAGGGCAAAGGGGTTGTAGCCGTATTCCATGGGCGGGCGGCTCTCTACCTGGCCTCGGCCGTCATAGGCTTGCAGGTGGGCGGCCGTGAGGTGGTTGTAGCCCAGCGCGTCGCTGCGGTGTTCCAGCAGCAGGCGTTGTACCAGCACCGGGTGCTGCCCCAATTCGGGGAACTGGTGGAACAGCAGCACCTGCCGGCACAAGCGCCGCGTGCCCAGTTCAAAACCGTAGGCGTAGTTCCAGAACGGGTCGCTGCGCACCTTCCAGGGCCCGAACACATCGCCTTCAAGCCCATAGGGCGGGCCATAGGCGGGTTTTTCCGTCAGCTCGGCGCTGCGCTCGCCGTAGTCGAACAGCAGGTGGAAATGCCAGCGCACGGTTCTCCAGCCGTCGGTGCTCCATGAGTAGAGGTCGGCGCTGGCGACCTCGTTGCCGTAGCACACCCGTTTGAGATAGCGCTGGGCGCGGTAGTCGCGAAACTGCGGGCCAACCGGCGCTTCGGTTTCGGCCAGGTACTCATACACCACATGCTCACCCCGGCTGTTGAGGCTTTCGTCCAGCAGCCACACGCCGACCCGTTCGTGGGCGTTGGGGTCGGCGCGGCGTGAGGCGAGGGTCTTGCCGTACAAGTGCAGGCTGCCATCGGCACCATGCAGCAGCCAGAACCCGGCTGCGTCGGCGTTGGTGGCCCAGTGCTCGATCAGGGTGAAAGCGCCTTCGACTCGTGGGTGGTAACGCACCACCCGGTGTTCGCCCACCGTGACGCCGCGATACTCGGACACCGTGCGGGCCACGGGTTGGCCATCAGTTTCATTGCGCTCGGGCATCCACACGTCGCCGTCGGGGCCGACCGCCAGGTCGCTGCCGTCATAGCGCGGCACGCCTTTGGTGGTGCGCAGGGTGATGGCGTTGGAGCTCATCCGCCAGCCGATGCCGAACGGGCTGTTGCCCACGTCGCTGCTGTAGCCCAGGCCCAGGTTCGGCACCAGGCTGCGGTTGGGCGCCCCGGAAATCGGCAGCGGCAGCTCCAGCGACGCCGCGCCGCTGGTGCCCACCGCCCCCCAGCCCTTGCCGATGCTTTGAATCGCCCCGCCGCCCTTGGGCAGGGCGGGGGCGTTGACTTCCAGCGCAGAGGTAGTGGGTTCGTTCATCACTGGCCTCCGCGGCGGCTGGTGTAGCTGAACTTGACGATGATGTCAGTCAGGGATTCGAGCATGGCTTTTTGCGTGCCGCCGTGGCCGGGGAACGTCAACTGCCACTTGGACACGGCGCCGGTGTACTCGAAGGGCAGGTACTGCTCGTCCTGAAAGTTGAGGCTGAACATCCCCGAATCGTCGATGCCGCTAGACAGCGCGATCTGTTGGCTGGCGCGCAGGTTTTCCTTGGCCACCGTGCCGGCTGCGTCCATCTGCACCGTGCTGTAGGTCTGGGCCAGGGTCGCCCGTACATCTTCGTAGGGCCCCAGCAGCACCGGCAGGAATACGCTGATGGTCTTGATCCGGCGCAGGTAGTGGCCGGGGTAGTCGGCCTCGAACATTTTCTGGGTCAGTTCGAATTCACAGCTGCCGGTACTGAGCAGATCCGCGAGGATGTCCGCCCAGGGCTTGTTGATCGTCGAATCGCTGTCCTTGTCCTTGAGTTGGCGCAGGGACACGGTTTTGCGGATCTCCAGGTCGCGCTCGTTGCTCAGCAAGCGGCGGGTGTTGAGCTCCAGCAAGCCGAGCTTGAGGCTTTCACCCGCGCCCAGGCCGCGGTAGCTGGCGTTCCAGGCCGAAGCATTGAACACGGAAGGGCGCCGGTAGTCAGCCTGCTCGTAGCGCCACGCCGCCTCCGTGGCCTGGCACAACGACTGGGCAAAATTGAACGCCTGGCCGTACAACCGGGTGAACTGGTTGTTGAGCCAGTCGTAGGTCTGGCTTTTGCCAAAGCGCTTGTTGCCGAGCAGGTAGTCGTGGGTGGCCTTGGCCTGTTCCAGGCTGGTCTGGGCCATACGCAGTTGCAGGCGGGTGGCTTTTTTCTGCTCCTGGAAGGCGTCGAGTTGGGCCTGTACCTGGGCGGCTTCCAGGGTGGCCTGGTCGAGGGCTTGTTGCCATTCCTGGGCGCGGCGATCGAATTGGGCTTTGTACGAGAGCGTGTCAGCCGTGTCGCTCGCCACCATCGCAGTGCTGCTAGTGAGGAGGGCGGCCGCTCTCGCAGCTGCTTCGCTACGACTACCTCCGGCAGCCACGCCAAAAATGTTAGGCAGCAGCTTCAGGAGTTCCCCCCCCGACTCTATTGTCATGGCAGTAATCCTTGCGACCCGAGAGGACAGGGAGGAGGCGCCGGCCGATATCTCTTCAGGGAACATGGTCAAATTTTGGTAGTAGCCAACCCGCTGCTGGATGATGTTCTGACTCGCCTTCAACGCCAGCTCGTTCTTGTTATCGGTTTCCCCAGCCTGCACCTGAATATCCACGGCGATTTTCGCCAGGTTCCACGCCTGTTGCTGTTGCAGCTCCAGGTACTCGGCCTGTTCCTTGCGCTCGATCAGCGACAGCAGGGTGGCGCCGAACTGGATCACCACCTCTACCGCGTTCATGCAATGGGCGTAGAGGAAGTTGAAGCGCGTGGGCGCGATGCTCGGGTTCAGGTATTGGTTGAGCGCCGCGCCCGAGAGCCCTGCGGCGCGGGCAGCGAGCAGGGCGCGCGGGTCCAGGGGCGGGGCGAACAGCGGCAGGTGCAGGGCGTTGCCGGCCATGTCCAGGTTATGGCGCAGGTTGTACAGGCGGCTTTCGGCCAGGTCCCAGCGCTGCACCAGTTCAGGGTTGAAGGGCAGGCGCAGGTAGGGGTTGTCCACCGTGGGCAGCGACGGGTCGTCGGCCCAGGGGCGCAGGCACAGCTGCGGCACCACTTGCGGGTGCGGCCCGCCAAACTGGGGCCGGGGGTTTTCCAGCAGGTATTGCTCACGCATCAGCAAGCGCTGCTCGAAGTTGCGCAGCTCGGGGTTGGTGGCATCGCTTAGCGCCTTGAGTTTGATAGGGGCCCAGGTGTCCACCGTTTGCACATCCGGGCGCGGCCCCAGCAGGTCCAGCACCTGTACGTAGCCGAGCTTGGCCACCACCAGGGCATCGGGGGTCAACTGGCGGTAGGCGCTGTCGGCGCGGCTGAGGAGGATATCCAGGTATTGCAGATACAAGGCCTTGCGCAGGTGCACCGGGTGGCTGAGGCCGATTTGGTGCGGGTCGTTGGGCGCTCGAGTGGCGTGGCTCACGTCTTCTTCGGTATCCACCAGATGGGGCACCAGCGGCACGGCATTCCAGAACGGCGGATGGCCGCTCTCGCCCTGTTGGCGCATGGGGTCGAAGAGGTAGGCCAACCAGTGCAGCGCCTCGTCGAACTGTTCTTCCTTGTTCAAGCGATAGGCCACCAGCCAGGGCAGGTACAGGAACAACTCCAGGAAATACAGATAGTAGGCCCCGGCGAAATCCATCAGATCGTCACCGCTCAAATGTTCAATGGGTGGTTCTTTAAGGTGCTGGGTTTCCCAGGACAGTAGGCTGTCCATGCCTTCCTCCGCGCGCTGGATCAGGCTGCGAGCGAAGGTGGTGTTCATCCGGATGGGTTGGCGATAGTCCGTTTCACTACCGTCGGAAAACTCGATGCTTGAGCCGAAGAAGTCGATGGACTCGGCGTCGCCCAGTGTCGTACTGGGGTTATGCAAAATCATCGGGGCGATTTGCTCGGGGGTCTCGGAACTTTCGCTCCAACCCATTTCGACTATTTTGAATGCACTGCCCAGATAGATAGGAACCCCCAAATAATAGGCGCTGTAAACGGCGATACCATGAATCAACCGAATCGAGTTATGCCCGTCTGGCCAGTCAACAGGCCAATCTTCCGGTAATAGCGTATCGCGGTTAATTGGGAATGACAGAGAGAGGGCGTCGTTCTTTTCTATGGTCTGGCTAATAGTGGATCTGGCTAGTTGACGTAGATCGTTGAAGTTTTCTGGAATGTCAGAGGGTTTGAGTGGGTGCAGAATTAGATGGCTATATAGAAGCGGCCCTGTTATCTCGACTGTGGTGCGGCTGATTTTTATCTCATTTATATTGTTGGCGGCCGCAAAAACTGAGTGCAACACCTGACCTTTCCGGTACGGTGCTGCCACTATGTCCTATCACGAACTCAGTATCCCCGAACGTGCGACCCTTCAACTCGGCCTTGCCCAAGGTTTCAGCCAG